>CAYMUK010000021.1:0-20240 GCA_964393655.1 uncultured bacterium
CGATTACGCCGACCTGCAGCCGGACCTGAGCGCCCGGACCGCGGTCGTCATCGGCCTCGGCAACGTAGCTGTCGACGTCACGCGCATTCTCGCCAAGTCGGCTGACGAGCTTAAGTCGACGGACATTGCCAACCACGCCCTTGAGCAGCTGGCCGAGAGCCGGATCGAGGACGTGGTGATGGTCGGGCGGCGCGGACCCGCCCAGGCCCGCTTCACCACCAAGGAACTGCGCGAGTTGGGCGAACTCGACAACGCGGACATCATCGTGGAACCGGCCGAACTCGATCTGGACCCGTACAGCGAGATGGAGGCGCAGTCAGACAACGTGGTGCTGCGCAACATCGAGGTGCTGCGCGGCTTCAGCCGGCAGGTGCCTGAAGGCAGGCCCAGGCGGGTGCACCTGCGCTTCCTGCGATCACCGGTCGAGCTGCAGGGCGAAGCGCGGGTCGAGCGGCTTGTGCTCGAACGGAACCGGTTGCTGGGTGCACCGGGCCTGGGCATGAGCGCGAGCGGCACCGGCGACTTCGAGACGCTGGAGGCAGGGCTTGTCCTCCGGTCTGTCGGTTACAGGGGCAGCGCCTTGCCCGACCTGCCATTCCACGACGAACGCAATGTGATTCCCAACGACCGCGGCCGCATCCTGGCTGGTCCGGAGGGCGGGCCGCTGGCCGGGCTCTACACGGTGGGCTGGATCAAGCGCGGCCCGAGCGGCGTGATCGGTTCCAACAAGGCGGATGCGCTGGAGACCGTAGGTTCGATGCTGAAGGACAGCCCGCGGGAACTGCCGGCCGCGGACACTGCGCCTGGCGCCATTGACCGGTTGCTGGCGGAACGCGGCGCACGACCTGTCAGCTTCTCCGACTGGGAGCAGCTTGACCGGCGGGAGCTTGAACTCGGTGAGGCCAGCGGCCGTCCCCGGGTCAAGCTCATCCGCCTGCAGGAGATGCTGGACGCGCTCAAACAGCCCGCCTGAACGAGGGCGTCTACAAGGCAATGTGGCGCAGGCCGCAATCGAACGCTCTCATCTGTTATCATCTCCCGCAGTAAGACCAAGCCGGCGCGTATGGCCGCAAGACAAATTGCGGGAGGATGAGTAGTTTTGGCAGCAATTGCTGACTCTACCGGCAGCGGAGCCGAAGCTCCCCTGCTGGAGATCGATTCACTGGTCAAGGACTTCGGTGGGCTGCGGGCAGTGAACAACTGTAGTTTCAGCGTCCCCGCCGGCAGCATCACCGGTCTGATAGGTCCGAACGGTGCCGGCAAGACCACTGTGTTCAGCCTGGTGTCCGGCTTCCACGTCCCTGACTCGGGGACCGTCACCTTTGCCGGTCAGGACATCACCGGCCTGCCTTCGCACCGCATATTCCGCTACGGGCTCAGCAGGACGTTCCAGATTCCGCGGGAGCACAGGAGCATGACCCTGCTGGAGAACCTGATGCTGGTGCCCGTCGGCCAGGCAGGTGAGAACCCGCTGAACACTCTCTTCCGCCCGGGCGTCGTCAGGGGCCAGGAGCGGCGGATCCGCGAAAAGGCTCGCGAGGTCCTGGAATTCGTCAGTCTCACGCACCTGGCCGGCGAATATGCCGGCAACCTCTCCGGCGGCCAGAAGAAGCTGCTGGAGCTCGCGCGAACACTGATGGCCGATCCTAAGATGATCCTGCTGGATGAACCCGCTGCCGGCGTGAACCCCACTCTTATGGGGAAAATCCGTGAACGCATCGTCGAGCTGAACCGCGACCGCGGAATCACCTTCCTGCTCATTGAACACGACATGCCGCTGGTCATGGGCCTGTGTGACCCGGTCATCGTCATGAACGCCGGCAGCAAGCTGGCGGAAGGCCATCCGGAACTGATCCGCTCGGACCCGCGCGTCCTGGAAGCGTACCTGGGAGGACAATATGCCACTGCTGAAGGTTGAGGGCGTGACCAGTGGCTACGGTGGCATGGAAGTGCTGCACGACATCTCCCTGGAGGTCCGCCCGGGTGAGATAGTGAGCATCATCGGACCCAACGGGGCCGGCAAGTCAACCGCCATGAAGACGATCTTCGGGTTGCTCAAACCCTGGAAAGGCAGCGTCGTTTTTGAAGGACGCCAGATCGGTGGCATGGCACCCGACCGCATCGTGCGCGAGGGCCTGTGTTACGTGCCGCAGGTGGAGAACGTCTTCCCCAACCTGACCGTGGAGGAGAACCTGGAGATGGGCGCTTACCTCCTGCGCGGCCCGCTGCAGGAGCGCAAGCAGCGCATCTTCGACATGTTCCCGCGTCTCGCCGAGCGCAGGCGCCAGCGGGCCGGCAAGATGTCCGGCGGCGAGCGGCAGATGGTGGCCATGGGCCGCGCACTCATGCTCGACCCGCGCCTGCTGCTGCTGGACGAGCCATCTGCCGGTCTGGCACCGCTGATGGTCGATGTCATCTTCGACACCGTGAAGACCATTAATGATGCCGGCGTCGCCATCCTGATGGTCGAGCAGAACGCCCGCAAGTCCCTTGAACTGGCTGACCGTGGCTACGTCCTGGCAACCGGCGCGAACCAGGTCGAAGGCAGCGGCGAGCAGCTGCTGGCCAATCCTGACGTTGCGAAACTCTATCTCGGAGGCTAGTGAAGAGTGACTGACACTTCCCCCAAGGACGCGCGTCCACCCATGAGGCGGATCCGCGACTTCTTGAACAGCCGCGCCGGCGCCGTCACACTGCTCGTGGCCCTTATCGCCATGATCCTGCTCAGCGCCCAGCTGACCGGCGTGACCAGCGAGCGCCTGCTTTCCCTGCTGGTACGCGGCGTGATGCTGGGCGGCATCATCGCGCTCGGCGCCATAGGTCTGACGCTCATATCTGGCGTCATGAAGATGTCCAACTTCGCGCAGGGTGACCTGATGTCCGCCGGCGCATACATCGCCCTGATTTTTGTGGTCCTGCTGCCGCAGGGCGCGCCACTGGCCCCGTTCTCCTTCGGTTACGAGTTCCTTGTCGGGCTGGTGCTGGCAATGGCCGTCACCGGCGTCATCGCGGTTGTGCTCGACCGCACCATCTACCGGCACCTGCGCGCCCGCAAGAGCGGCCCGGTGGTCCTGGCGATGGCGTCGCTGGGCGCCGCCCTGCTCGTGCGCAGCATCATCTACCTGGTCTGGGGCGGCGATTTCGCCAACTACTACACCGGCAGGCCGCGACCCGCAGTACCCCTCTTCAGCGACATCAGGGTGCTGCCTGACCAGCTGTTCATCCTGGGGCTCGCTGTGGTGCTGATCATCGTGATCTGGTTCCTGCTTGAGCGGACCCGGATGGGCAAGGCCATGCGGGCGACAGCCGACAACCCCGACCTGGCCGGCATCTCGGGCATCAACACGGCCCACGTCATCACGTGGACCTGGCTGATAGGCGGCGCCCTGGCCGGTGCCAGCGGCGTGATGTACGGCCTCTACGCGCAGCTGCGGCCGGAGATGGGCTGGTTCCTGTTGCTGCCGCTCTTCGCTGCGGTGATCCTGGGCACCATCGGCAACCCCTATGGCGCCCTCGTCGGCGCCATGGTCATAGCGATCGCCTGGCAGGTCTCGACCGCCTTCCTTGCTCCCGCCTACGGCCCTGCAATCTCCTTCGTGGTCATGATTGTCATGCTGCTGTTCAGACCCCAGGGGCTGTTCGGAAAGGCGGGTGGCTGACATGGAGAACATGGCCCGCATAATCCTGCTCGGCATTCCGCTGGCACTTGTCGCCTGGCAGGTACAGCCGGTCAGGAACTGGCTGCTGCGCATCGTGGCCGGCCTGCTGACCGGCGGCGTTCTGTCCTGGCTGCTCGTCACGCTGCTGCCGGACGGCATCATCGCCTACGTGGTCTCGTTCGCCGTCATGGCGTCCATCTACGCGGTGCTGAGCCTGGGACTCAACGTGCAGTGGGGCTACACCGGACTGTTCAACATCGGCATCGCCGCCTTCTTCTCAATCGGGGCGTTCACGAGTGCGCTGTTCACCACCTTGCCGCCTGCCGGTGCCTTCGCAGCGTTCAGTGAACAGTGGTTCGGCTTCGGCGCGCCGTTCGTGGTTGGACTGCTGGCGGCCGGGGTCGTCTCGGCAATTCTGGCCTGGCTCATCGGCATCCCGACCCTGCGGCTGCGGGAGGACTACCTGGCGATGGCCACAATCGGCATCGCGGAGCTGACCCGTCTGATCTTCCAGAATGAACGCTGGCTGGCCAACGGTCCCCAGCCGCTGCGGGGCATTCCGCAGCCACTGAAGTGCCTGGTCGAGGACCCCGTCTGCAGCTGGCTGCCAGGGCCGGTCCAGGCAATCTTTGACCCGCTGCAGCCCCGGGACTACATCTGGGTCTACCTGCTGGTGGTGGCGGTGGTGCTGTTCCTGGTCTACCTGGCCCTCCAGCGGGTGCTGAGGTCCCCCTGGGGTCGCGTGCTCCGCGCCGTGCGTGAGGACGAGGCGTCTGCCAGCATGGTGGGCAAGAACGTGGCCAGCTTCCGCATGCAGGCCTTCGTCCTCGGGGCTTTCGTGATGGGACTGGGCGGCTCACTCTACGCGCACTACATGGTCGCGGTCGACTACTCGCACTTCAATCCCCTTTACGCGACTTTCCTGATCTGGGTGATGCTGATGCTGGGAGGCAGCGGCAACAACCGCGGCGCGATCCTGGGAGCGTTTGCCATCTGGGGCGTGTGGACGGGAACCACCTTCCTGATTGACGAGATCAGGCCTGTTCTGGCGGCAATCTCGCCGGCCCTGCCGGGGCGTGCACCCTACCTGCGTTTCCTGCTGGTGGCGCTGATGCTGATTTTCATACTGCTCTACAGGCCCGCGGGCATACTCGCGGAGGAGAAGTATGTCTCGGTGGAGGCACGTCCCAGGAAAGACGAAGGCTGACCGGAAACTGGCCCTGTCTGACATTCACGCAGTGAGGTGTGGTGCTACCCTTCCGGCATTGGTACGAGGGTTCGGGCTGTTATGGTTCGGCTTCGATACCTTTTTGGAAACGGAGGGGTGGTAATGACCGAGAAAATGGATAAGGACGTTGATACGCTCCGCAAGGACATCGAGAAGCTGAAGGCCGACCTGAAGGCGGCCGCGGATGACAGCGGGGAACTGATGCAGTCTGCCCGCAAGAAGCTGGAAGTTGAGGCTGAAAAGCTGATGGACAACATCCGCGACACGGCAGGTTCCGTCGGCGGCAACCTGCGGGGCGCCGCCCACGCGGTCACTGACAACGTGCGGGCAGCCGCCGACACAGCGCTCGGCCAGGGCGAGGAGATGCTGCACAAGGTGGAAGGCACCATTGAGGAGAAGCCTCTCCAGTCCATGCTGGTCACCTTCGGCGCGGGCTTCCTTGTCGGCTGGCTGCTCAGCCGCAAGTGAGCTGACGTCCCGTGCTCGGACGGTTCACTGACTACACTGTCGCGCTGCTGGAACTGCTGGAAGCGGAGGCACGCAACGCGGGTGCCGGTCTGGTGAAGGGCGGCACAAACCTGGCCTTCGCGGTGGTTGGCGCGCTCCTGCTCGGTGGCGCAGCAGCCGTGTTCGGCTGGTCGCTGTTCCTGGCGCTTCGGCCTGTCTGGGGCGAGGCTGGAGCGGCGGCCGCCTGCGGAGCCCTGCTGCTGATTCTGGGAGGTGTACTGCTGTGGCTCGCGAGCTCACGAAGCAAGAAGAAGTAGACCAGGCGCGGCTGCGGCTGAAGCTGCTGGCGCAGAAGCACGAACTCGAGGCCGAACTCAGGCGCCGGCAGGCGCGGAACAGCTTCAGCCTGGCAGCCCTGCCCGGGGCGGGCGGCAAGTTGCCCGGGCTGGCTGTCACTGCCGGTGGCGCCCTTCTCGCGGTCGCAGCCGGAATGCTTCTGGCCCGTCAGCCGAAGCTGCGGGCGCCGGCCCTGGCACTGCTGACCCGGATGCTCACCCGCTGAGCCTGGACATCGCCGCGCGTGCCTGTTCCGCACCCGGTAACGAGGCAAGTTAAAGGAGGGGAACCGCCACGTTCGGCGGTTCCCCTCCTTTCATGGAGAGTCCGGGTGTTACTCGGCGGGAATCTGGTCAGCGGCAATGACCACTGACTCGACGATCTCGCCGTCCTGGAACTGCCAGACCTGGACCGGGGTGATCACGTCACCGAGTTCGTCGAAGTCGACGGTACCGGCGGCACCAGTGTAGTTGATGGCGTCACCGGCGGCGAGCGCCTCGAAGGCTGCAGTGAAGTCACCAACGCTGACGTTGGTGCCGTCCGCGGCGTTGACCGCGCGCAGGCCGTCACGGATGGCGGTGGCGGTGATCTCCTGACCGTTCGCGTGAGCGTAGGCGGCTGCCAGGCCGATCACGACGATGGCGTCGTATGAGGTGTCGATGAAGGGCAGGTTTGGCAGGTCGCCGTAGGAGGCCTCGTAGGCCTCGCGGAAGGCCACTGCTCCGCTCCACTCGGGGTCAGCACCGGGTCCGGTGCCGTACTGGCCCTCGACCACGTCGGCGCCGACGGCTGCGACGATGTCGAGTGACTGGGTGCCGTCCACGTACTGCCAGCTGGTGAAGTCGAACAGGTCACGGGCCTCGGTCATGTAGACAGTGGCCTGACCCGGGTAGCTGACTGCCAGGATGACATCAGGGTCATCTGCGAGCAGTGCTTCGAGTTCGGCGGCGTAGGTGGGCTGGGGCTGCTCGGGGTGGGCGACGGTGGCGAGCACGGTGCCGCCACGGGCGGTGAAGGCGGCGGTGAAGGCGTCAGCCAGACCCTGGCCGTAAGGGCTGTTGATGTAGAAGATGCTGGCGGTCTCGACCGAGTTGTCGGCGAAGATCTCGCCGCGGGCCAGCTGGGCGCCGACTACGCCCTGGGTGGCGTCGGAGGCCACGGTGCGGAACAGGAAGTCGTTGTCCTCAAGGATCGAGATGAGCGGGCTGGTGCTTGCCGGGCTGATCAGGACGACCTCGGAAGGAATCGTGACGGCTTCAGCCACGTTGACTGTGACGCCGCTGGCGAGCGCGCCAACGATCGCAACCACATTGTCGGTATCCACGAGTTTGCGGGCGCGGTCCACGCCGACGGACGCTTCAGTCGCACCGTCCTCAACCACAAGGTTGAGCAGGGGGCCGCCGAAGACTGATTCGGACGCGGCGTTGATGGCATCCACTGCCAGCTGGGCACCGTTCTCCATGTTGGGGCCGAACTCCGCAAGTGCGCCGGTGTAGTCGAACAGCAGACCGACGTTGGCAACCGCGGGAGCGGATTGGGCCAGCGCGCCGGATACGGTGATGGCGCCCAGAGTGGCGATTACGAGTTTCTTCATCGATCCTCCTGATATGAAACGTCCGAAGCCGTGTGTTTACTGCCTCGGTTATTTGTGTTGCCCCAGCATCATATGTGGCCCGGCCAACAGTGTCAACGCGAACTGGCGCCTTTGTACACCGCGTGGAGCGCGCAGCGCTGCATATATATGTACAGTTTCCCGCCAATGCTGTATAACAGGTAAGTCGTGCGGAATGCATGGCGCAAAGTGGCCATTTGGCTGGAAACCGGGTGACAGAATGCAGGGAACAGAGGTTAACGGGCTTTTGGAGCGACTCAAAGACGCAAACGTGAAGTTCCTGCGCCTGCAGTTCAGCGACATCATGGGCCAGGTGAAGAACATCGAGGTTCCCGAATCGCAGTTCGCCAAGGCGCTGTCCGGGGAGATCATGTTTGACGGCTCCTCAGTCCAGGGTTTCACCCGCATAGAGGAATCGGACATGCTCCTCAGGCCGGACCTGGACACCCTGCTTGTGCTGCCCGGCATCATCGAGGACGACGCCCGCGGCAACGTCGCCCGGGTGATCTGTGACATCGACCACCACGACGGCACTCCCTTCGCGGGTGATCCGCGCAGAGTGCTCAAGCGACAGGTGGAGCGCCTCCGCGAGTTCGGCTTCGACGACATGTTTGTGGGCCCCGAGCCCGAGTTCTATCTTTTCCAGCGCGACTCTGACGGCCGCGCCACCACCATCACGGGCGATTCGGCCGGATATTTCGACCTGGCTCCTGTCGACCGGGGTGAAGAGGCCCGGCGCGACATCGTGGACACGCTGGTGGAGATGGGCTTCGAGATCGAGGCAGCCCACCACGAGGTCGGTCCCGGGCAGCATGAGATCGACTTCAAGTACGGCGAGGCGCTCAAGACGGCGGACAGCATCGTCACCTTCCGCACTGTGGTGAAACGCATCGCCATGAATCACGGTCTGCACGCCACTTTCATGCCCAAGCCCGTGCACGGTCAGGCCGGCTCAGGCATGCATACCCACATTTCACTGTTCAGGGACGGTGCCAACGCGTTCTACGACGAGAACGGCGAGCACGGCCTGAGCGAAACAGCCAACCAGTTCATAGCCGGTGTCCTGCAGCATGCCTCGGGCATGTCAGCGATCACCAATCCGACCGTGAACTCGTTCAAGCGGCTCACGCCCGGCTTCGAGGCGCCCACCAACATCGCCTGGTCCGTCTCCAACCGCAGCGCCATGATCCGAATTCCGGCCCGGCGAGGCATCGGCACCCGCATGGAACTGCGCATGCCCGATCCCACGTGCAACCCGTACCTGGCACTCACCGTCATCCTGGCGGCGGGACTCGAGGGAATCGAGCAGAAACTGACCCCGCCACCGGCAATCCAGCGGAACATCTACCACATGACCACCCGTGAACGCACGCGTCACCGCATCCGGCAGCTGCCTGCCACACTGCGCGAAGCGATGGGTCTGCTGCAGCGCGACTCGGTGATGCGGGAGGCACTGGGCGACCACCTGTTCCGCAAGTACGTTGAAGCCAAGACCCAGGAGTACGACGATTACCGCATAAGCGTGCACCAGTGGGAGCTGGACAGGTACCTTTCCGAGTACTGAGCTGGCTCCCGGTTAGAATCCGGTTGTGAGAACCGCTTCCAGGACCAGCATCGTAGTGGCAGGTTGTGATCCGGGCCTGGCCAACCTGGGGCTGGGAGCGGTTCGTGAGACAGGCAGGGAAGTCGGCTGGCTGGCTGCAGAGCTTCTGAAGACGAGCTCCCGCCAGCCACTGGCGGAACGCCTGCAGGCACTGCATGACGGGGTGCTGGCCTTCCTGGTCCGCCACCAGCCGGATGCCCTGGCAATCGAGGCCCAGTACTTCCATCAGCAGCGCGACACCGCCTTCAAGGTCGGTCAGGCAGTGGGAGTGACGATGCTGGCGGCCGCCAGCCTCAAGGTTCCCGTCTTCGAGTACGGACCCATGCAGGTGAAACAGTCACTCGTCGGTTCCGGCCGCGCGGACAAGGCCCAGGTGCTGTATATGGTCCGTGCGCTGCTCGGCCCCGAGGCTGCCAACCTGAACCATCACGCCGGTGACGCGCTGGCGCTGGCCATCACCCACCTGAACTTCCGCCGAGTGCCACTGCAAGCCGCTCTGGGTGCCAGCCGCTGAACTTCTGCGCCGCCTGCAGAGCCGACCACAGTTCCGCGCCCGCGGCCTCCCCCGCCCGGAGCGCCCCCCGCAACGCGAAGATGGCCGCCAGCCAGTCGAACTGATCGCCCAGGAACCAGCGCTCACCATTGGCTGAATGAAACCCCAGCCATTCCCGTACGGGCCCGGAGTCCCACCAGGCCGGATCGTGCCGCCACGGCAACCGCCTCAGGAACTCCGGCAGCTCCGGCGCCGTGTACGGCAGCAGACCTTCCAGCTCAACGAGCCCCTGTGACAGCACCAGGACACGCCCAGCCTTGTCGAGCAGTTCCCAGGCGCGCTTAAGCTCACCCACCGCCAGCACTTTGCGCAGTCGGGCAGCGCGGTCCTGCAATTTGCCAAGCGTCAGGTCGCCAGGGACCTTACCTGCCGGGAGGACGGGTTCAGCTTGCTCCTGCGGCCCGTTTCCCAGACCACCCAGCCAGTCGGCCAGACCCTGCCAGGCAAGCCCGCGGGCCGCTACCAACACGTCGGGCACTCCCCGCCCGTCCAGCGCCGCTGCCAGCGCGCCCAGTGGTGTCGCCGCGTCCTCAGCCTCGCGCCGGAAGTCGAGCAGCACCGCCTTCGAGTAGCCGGCCAGTTCCAGGAACAACCCCTGCGACTGCAGTTCCGCTGCGGGACGCAGGTACTCGAGGTCGTCATCATGGTCGCGCCAGACGATGAAGTCGTCGCCCGCGGCTGCAAGTACGAGCGCGCTCAGCAGGTCGACTGCCCCGGCTCCACGGTCCACGCCCCGGTGCACGCTGCCAGCAGCCGGATGGGCGGAGTTGTTGTAGAGCACCAGCCCGGCGCGGTTGCTGAAGGCGATTACATCCTCGTTGACGCCGCGCTCCGTGTGGAAGTCGTACAGCTCGAAGCGGAATGGGTCCGCAAAGTCCTGGCGGCGTCTGAGCAACGGGAAGATCTCCGCCTGATGCCGGCGCACAACCTCCTGCAGGGGTTGCTCGTCCAGTCTGGCGCGGCGGAACTCCATGCCGTACTTCTCGCTCAGGCCCTCCACCTGCCCGTGACCGAACATGGGCAGGCCGGGCAGGGTGGCCAGCAGGGTGCAGACCCCGAAGTACTTGTCGCCCGACCCGAACTGCTCCAGCGCACTCTCCTCATCGGGGTTGTTCATGAAATTGACCAGGCGGCCCAGTACCGAGCGGTCTTCTTTCTGCACGCGGCGCAGCATGTCGCGGAACTCCGCGTTGGCCTCGTCGCGGAGCATGTGCATGAAAGCGCTGTTGTAGACGCGGTGCATGCCCAGGTTCCTGACGAAGTAACCTTCGAGCATCCAGAAGGCTTCCGCCAGGAGCAGCGTGCCGGGCGCCTCTCGCTCGAGCCGACCCGTGGCCTCCAGCCAGAACTCATCCGGCAACTGTGCCGCGAACTCCTCTGTCGTCATGGCGCCGTGTTCTGCACGCGAGGCGATTGCTCCTCCTTCACCCGGCGGCGGGTACCAGAGGCGCTGGATGTGCCGTCTCACCAGCGTCATGGCAGCATCGAACCTGATTATCGGGAAACGCTTGGCCACAGCCACCATCGTGTCGATTACCGCCGCGCGAACCTCGGGCTTCAGGTAGTCGAGCTGCGCCGTGTCATTCCAGGGCAGGCCCGTTCCGTCATTGCCGTGATAGAGGTAGCGCCGCTCGCCGGTCAGGTGATCCGTGCGCTCGAAAACCACGGCGGCGTCGCTGCCGTCCCAGTAGTGGTCCTCCAGGCGGATGCCCACGCGCCCGGCGCCCAGTTCCGGGCCGGCGAAAGAATAGGCTGGAAAGGGCGGCTCGGGCACCTGGATGAACCAGTCCGGGTGTTCTACGACCCAGCGGGAATCGATGCCCGAGTGGTTTGGCACCATGTCGCTGACCAGACGCAGCCCGTGGCGCTCTGCGCGCTGTTTCAGCCGCTGCAGGGCCTCTTCGCCGCCCAGTCCGGAATCGATGACGTAATCATGTACAGCGTACGCGGATGCCAAGGCGTCGGGCTGTCCCCGGCGTTGCTTGATGATTCTCGAGGCCTCGCTGCGCTGCCAGATGCCTATCAGCCACAGCGCATTGAAGCCGGAAGCGGCAAGTTCCGCCAGTTCGGAATCGGGAATCCGGTCCAGGGTCGCGATGGTGCTGCCGTGGCGCTCGCTCAGTTGGTCCAGCCACACCAGGCAGCTCTTGGCGATCATCACCACCGACTGCATCCAGTTTTCGTCACTTGCGCTCTGCAGCGGGCTCGAGTTCGCCAGGAGGTCGTGGCGCCCGGCCACCGGCGGACCCTTCTGCCCGGAAAAGCGCGGCGCCTGCTCCTCGCGAAGCAGATCAGCGGCCAGCAACAGGCGGCGCACAAGATCAGCATTTGGAGAGTCGCCCTGCGCGTCCCGGCTCCTGCCCAGCAGCTCCAGCTGCTCCAGCAGTGAATCAGGACTGGCCAGCTGCGGTGCCAGCAGCCTGCTCAGCACTTCAAGCAGACCGGCTTCCGGCCCCACCCCCTGGTCTTCCCCGGCGGCTGCCCGGGCGACCAGCGCCGCGAGTGCCTGGTAGGAGGTCAGCCGGCCAAGCTCAGTGTCGTGCAACAGTGGCTTCAGCTTCCTCATCGCCCTGTTGCGGTTGTGCAGGTGCAGGAGCAGGATTTCCTCAATGGTCTCAAGTGGGGGCCGGTCACCTGCTGGGGCCGTGCCCGGCGGGAACACGCGAGCAAATTCAGCCAGGAGCTCACCAACCCCGTCCGATTCTGCCTCGAGTCGGGAAACCAGGTACTCCAGTGCGAAGTTGCCCTCAGCCCGCATGTCCACGAGCAGCAGGTGCAGCACCTCGTGGCTGGCCATGGCTGCGAACAGTTCCGCGCTGCTTGGCCCTTCCGGGCCGAGCCAGCCGGCGAGCCGCCTGATCTCAGCCAGGTCAGCCCGGAGCAGGTTTCCCCCGATACCGAACAGCTCCGCGGAAAGCCCCGCAGCGATGCGCACATCCTCGCGCACGTGAAATTGTCTGCTGACGGGAAGTTTTTGGCCCAGGCCAATGCGCAGCCGGCCGGACTGCGGTTCGCAACCGGCAACTAAGGGACCTGGCCCGCTGCTCTTCATGACGGGATTGTAACCGCCTCCCGCCAGCGGCACCCGACCGGACGTGGTTTATAGTGACGCGATGAAGGCACTTCTGCATGCCAGCCGCTGGCTGCTGCCCCTCGTACTGCTTGCCGCCTGCGCCGGTGAACTGAACACGCCGGGTGAGGCCCTGCGTCTGCTGGGCGGCTCGCTTGAGGATGCCTACCTGGGTGAGCCTTACGAATCCGCTTTCCGGCCTGCTGGCGGTCTCCGCCCGTATGAGTTCGAACTGGGCAGCGGCGCGCTGCCGGCTGGGCTTACGCTTGAAAGCGGTGTGCTGCGCGGCATTCCCGAGGAACTGGGCACTTTCACCTTCACGATCAATGTGACTGACGCAAACCTGTCCAGCACCTTCCTGGAGCACAGGCTGCGCGTCGTTCCGCTGCCGGATCCGGCCCTGGAAGTATCCCTGCCACTTACCGAAGTGCGGGCACCCGTGACCATCAGGGTTAGCGTGAACGAGGCCAGGGAACTCCGGGGCCTGAGCACCCGGCTGCGCTGGGACCCCGCCCAGTTCACCTATGTGCAGGGCAGCCTCGCGAGCGCCACGGACAGCATCGCGCTGTTCTCGGACAACGGTGATGACTGGCTGCAGGTTGACCTCGCCTGGCTCGGCGCGACCTTCACGGGCGAGCGGCTGCTGTTCACATTCCAGCTGGAACCACTGGCTCCCCACCGCCCCGGACTTCACCTGATCACACAGTTCGCAACATCCGACGCAGTCATGAGCCGCTTCACGGAAGCAGTCGAAGGCGCGCGGGTCCCGCCACTGCGGGCTGAACCGACCGTGGATACACCGGCTACAGAGCCCGGAGCAGGGACCGAACCGGACGCCACTGATGAAGTTGACGAGTCCACGCCACCTGCGGGCGATGAGGAAGGCGACCTGTGAAGATCCTCCTGAGACGCGCCCTGGTTGCTTCGCTGCTGCTTGTCACCGGCCTGCCGGCCCTGGCCAGCACCTTCAGGCTGCTGGAACTGCCGGAGATACTGGCAGAGGCCGAAGTCGCGATTCACGGGGTCGTCCGCTCCAGTGATGCGCTGCTGCTGGAAGGTGACCCCTGGACGCGGGTCACGTTCGAGGTCTTGACGCTACTGGCCGACTCCGCCGAGGAGAGAGTCCAGGACGGCATGCTTACGCTCGATTTCCTGGGAGGTTCGGCCAGCGGCATCCAGCTGAGCGTGGCGTTGATGCCGCAGTTCACGCCCGGCGACGAAGTTCTGCTGCTGGCGTACGACGAACCGTACTACTCACCCGTGGTCGGCTTCAACCAGGGCCTGTGGCTGCTGGGGGAAAATGGTGACTGGCGGGACGCAACCGGAGAGAGTCTGGGTCTTGATGAAGACGGCGAACTGCAGCGCGGAGCTGCCGGCGATGCCCAGTCGGTTGTGAGTGCACTGCTGACGACCCTGGAGGACCGCTGATGCGGAGCCTTTTGCTGACGCTGGCCCTGACGTTCGCCACTGGCGTTTCTGCCCAGGAGTACAGCGTGGACAGTGCCGGCGGGCCGCTCACGCTGCACGAGGACGTCGAACGGGCGTTCCAGCTGTGGGAGCGTGAGGGCGCCACCGTACCTGTTGAAGCGGACTCGGCGACCAGCCGCTTTGCATTTGGTCCGGTCGACAGGCTGGGTCCTGACACGGTGACACTGACCCTGCAGCGCACAGGTGCTGAACCGGCCCTGGAAATACTGGTCCAGCCGGACCTTTACCGCGATTTCGAGGCTGCCCTGGTGCATGAGGCCGGTATTGTGCTGGGCATTGGCCAGCAGGAATCAGGTGTCATGCGGCCAGGACTGGACAGTGAAAGCGTGGCGGCGCCGCAGCCCGGTGACATCGCCCGGCTGCGCAGCGTTGCCACGGCGGCGCCGGGTGATCTGAATGCCGACGGCAAAGTCGATTTCCTGGATCTGGTGGAGCTGGCCAGCCAGTCCGGCCGCCGCGGAGTGAACCTGCCGGGTGACCTGGATGGGGACGGCGTGTTGGGCAATGCCGATCTGGTGCTGTTGCGCGAACTTTACACGTTCACTCTGCCGCACGACCCCGCTGATGCTCCGGCTGAAACCACTGCAGAGCCGGAACAGTCACCCGGGAGTGAAGAACCAGGCGAAAGCGAAGAGCAGGAAACAGTGGAGCAACCGGCACCCGAGGGCGACTGAGCACCGCGGAGGCGGGCTTCAGAAGTGGCTGCGCCGGGTGGCATCGGGCAGCAGCGCGAGGTCGCGGCCGCTCCCATCCTTCAGGTAGATGACAGCCAGCTCCTGGTCGCCCCGGACGCAAATCAGTGTGCCGGTTCCAAGCGGTTCGATCAGGTAGTCAGTGAACGAGCCCAGGGTGCGGCCGGGTAGCATCACCACCATGCTCTCCTGGGCGGATTCACCCCGGCCGCGGTACTGTCTGATCGTCAGGTTGGAGTTGCCGATCTGCACGTTCAGTGGATCACCCGTGAGCGGATAGACGTTTGACTCGGCACCGGACAGCCGGTCGAGCATCGAGGACAGGTCGGTCGGAGCCACGGACAGTGCGCTGTGGAACCGGTGCACAAGACCCTGGATGACGCTGTCCGGCAGGTCCACATTGGCTGCCTTGGCGGATCCCCGCAGGAAGCCTTCTATGGCGACACGTCTCCGCGGCACGTTGGCGCTCAGGGTGCCCAGGCGGGCAAGTGCCTGCCGCACGAGCTCCTGCGGTTCACCCACCACGCTGTTTGCCAGGATGCGCAGGACAAGCAGCAGCTCGTCGCGCCGCTCGCTGGTGAGCACAAAGTGGGCCGCTAGTGCCTCGGCCACAAGCACGGCCAGGGACCGGCCGAAATCCTCGAAGCGCAGGTGCAGGTACTCGCCCTCGCTGAAGCCGTGGAGTTTCCCACGGCCTGTCTCCAGGACGAAATGACGTTCCAGCCGGGTCTCACGGCCGTCGGCACTGAGGCTGCGGACCCCTTCGTTCTCACGCAAGCCCAGCTCGAGTCCTGCCAGGCGGAACCGCTGCGGACCGTTCAGCAGGACGGTGACCGCGGGGGCGCCCTCCGGCACCTTGTCCAGGGCCAGGAGGGGATTCCTGCCTCCCAGCACGCCACCCTGCAGCTGTGGGCCGCTGGCCTGCCCTCCCACTGCCTTGGGCAGGAAACGGGCTGCCTTCTCAAAGAAAGTCCTGACCAGGCCGCTGAACTGCTGTACGTCCCTGTCGAACACCTGCTTCTGGTGCCGCTCGAAGGCCAGCACCGCCTGCAGACGCTGCTCCAGTTCGCGCCTCTGGCTTATGCGTTCCTCTTCAGGCAGCCATTCGCGACCCAGTTCCTGGATGGCCAGGCGCAACTCGCGGCTGCCGGGCTCGCGCCGCTTTATCGCTGAGTACTTGCCGGCGTAAGGGTCGGCGGCCACGGCCATCGCCGCTCGTTGGACGTAATCGAGTGACAGCTCACGCTGGATGTCCAGGCCCTCGAGCACCGTGCCGGGTTCACCCAGTTCCATGATGGTTGAGAGGATCTCGCGGACCAGTTCAACGAGACTGTCCAGGTCATCGACCGACACCAGAGCGTCGTCGCGCGCGGGAATCGGCTCCAGTACGCGGAAGCGCGAGAGGTTAGCGTCCTGCCGGTACTCCCCGGCCGCTCCATAGCGGAGCAGGTTGCGGTGGGTGGCGTACAGGAGGCGGGCAGTGAAGCGGTCCCTTTCCGCACGCAACGACGCAGCGACCTTGGTCATGAACCTGTCCAGCTCGTGCCACCAGACAGCCGTGGCCAGCTTCAGCAGCGCGGACTGTTCACTGGTGACCTTGGGATCGGGTGCTGGCGCCGACCGGGCGGAGGGAACGCCTGAAAGCTGTTCCTGCCTGAGCAACCGCACGGCCGGGCGTTCCTCTGTCAGGACGGGTCGCTTCTGGGCCAGTTCTTCCACATTGCCGCCGAGGATCACTTCATCCAGGCTGTGCGAGGAATCAGTCATGCTCTTGGGAGTCTCGCCTATCGTCCTGAGCTGCTGGCTTAAGGAAGTGAGCCAGCGGCGGCCCTCGTCATCCAGCATGCCGGCGGACCGGCTCAGCCTGTCGTATAGCGCCCAGGCGGAGGCAGAACCGCCACGGGGAGCGCGTCCTGCGGCAAGGTCCCTGACCTTGTACTCAAGCAGTTCAAGCGCCACGTCCTCGAATCTGGGCATGATGACCAATATAAGGCCTCGGGGGCGACAATGACTGTGCATTGTCCACAACCCGTGTCGGCAACAGCTTGACGGTCCATGCACAATGATTCACAATGTCGGTACCGGCCAGTGCCGCCGGCTGGAGGAACCTTGCCACACATCATTGCCGAACCCTGCATCGGCACGAAAGACCGGTCCTGTGTGGACGTATGCCCGGTCGAGTGCATATACGAGGCAGATGACCAGCTGTACATCAATCCCGAGGAGTGCATCGATTGCGGCGCCTGCGTACCGGCGTGCCCGGTCAGTGCCATCTTCCCGGAAGAGGATGTACCCGGTGAATGGATCTCATTCATCAAGAAGAACTACGACCTCTCGGGACTCTAGAGCTCCCTGAAAACGGCCAGCCACCTGGATGAAGGTAATTCGGATCCGGGTGGCTGGCCGCTTCCGTGCAGTCCGCGACTCAGGCGGTGGCGGCGAGGGCCATGTCAATCAGCTCCACTATCTCGTCGACTTCCTCCCGCGTGATTATCAGCGGCGGCAGAATGCGGATGACATTGCTGCCGGCGTTGACCGTCAGCACCCCCAAATCACGCAGAGCTGCCATCACCGGCGCGGCCTCGCCCCTCAGCTCGAGTCCGATCAGGAGTCCGCGGCCGCGCACGGCACTGACCCTTTTCGGGTCCAGGGCTTCGAGCCGCGAGCGGAAGTGATCGCCGACCTCACGCACGTGAGCAAGGAGTGACTGTTCGCGCAGTTCGTGCAGGACAGCCAGTCCCGCGGCAGCCGCCAGCGGGCTGCCACCGAACGTGGTTCCGTGACCGCCTGCCGGCATCGCAGCAGCCACAGCCTCGGTCATGAGCAGTGCCCCGATCGGCACGCCGCCACCGAGTCCCTTCGCCAGGGTGACCATGTCCGGCTCCACTGTGTAGATTTCACTGGCAAGAAAACTGCCGGTGCGGCCCACGCCCGTCTGGATTTCGTCCAGAATCAACAGTGCACCGCGCTCGCTGGTGATGCGCCGGGCAGCCTCCATGAACTCACTGGTCGCCTCATGAATGCCGCCCTCGCCCTGCACAGGTTCAAGCAGTACGGCGGCTGTCTCGTCCGTGACCGCAGCCTCCAGTTCCTCCACATTGTTGTAGTCGACGAAGGTGGCGGGCGTGCCCAGGGGCTCAAAGGGATCACGGTATTTCGGCTCCCAGGTGAGTGAGAGCACACCGAGGGTACGGCCGGCGAAGCCGCGCCTTGCCGCCACGAAATGCTGCCGGCCGGTGGCCGCCCGTGCCCATTTGAGGGCAGCCTCGTTGACCTCAGAACCGGAATTCGCCATGAATGCCCGCTTGAGCGGTGGCCTTACGAACGTGAACAGCTCCTCCAGGAATTCGGTGCGGGTGTCGTTGCCGAGGCTCTGCGAGCAGATGATGAGCTTGCCGGCCTGCTCCGCGATGGCCGACACAAGCCGCGGATGCGCGTGGCCCAGGCTGGCGACGGCGATTCCCGCCATGCAGTCGTAGTACCGCTTGCCGTTAGCGTCGAAGATGAAGATGCCCTCACCTCGCACGAAGGCCAGGTCCGGCTTCCAGAGTCCCGTGTTGTGCCGGGCTTCCCTGTCCAGCAGCGCCCTGTTGCCGTCCAAAACACCTGCCGCGTTCGCTTCATTCATCTGTCTTCAGCCTCCGGTTGCTCTGGCCACTCGCCCGCGGGCGTGTGGTCCACGACATTATCACCCGCAAGCAGTGGTTCGGCCCCACACCATGCTGCCCGGGCTGACAGTCACGCATTTCCGCGAAGGTTACCCTTACCGCGGGGGTACTTACGCGATGAACGCGGAACAGGAAGAAGAGGGCCAGCGAGCACCCGCCGGGCTGAAGATTGCTCACATCAGCGTCCACGGGCTGATTAGGCCACATGACCTTGAACTGGGCCGGAACGCCGACACCGGCGGCCAGACCAAATACGTGGTGCAGCTCACACGTGCGCTGGAGAGCTGCCCGGATATTGAGAGCGTCAAGCTGTTCACCCGGCTCATCGACGATCCAGACCATTCGGAAGACTACGCGCTTCCCCGCCAGGAACTGGGAGACAACGCTGAACTCGTGCGGCTCGAATGCGGTCCGCAGGGCTACATCCGCAAGGAGGAGCTCTATCCCCATCTCGCTGAGTTCACCCGCAACTTCCTTGCCTGGTGCCGGGACAACGACTGGCACCCCGACGTGATCCACGGGCACTACGCCGACGCGGGCCGTGTCGGCATGGACGCCGCTGCCGAGCTGGGCGTGCCGTTTTTGTTCACCGGACACTCGCTGGGCCGCAACAAGCGCAAAGTGCTGCTGGCGGCCGGCGAGGATGAAACCGAAATCGAGGAACGCTACAACTTCACGGAACGCATCGCGATAGAGGAAGAAGCCCTGGAACGCGCGCAGCTGGTGGTTGCGTCCACCAACTTCGAGATTGAGACAGGCTACCAGCAGTACGACGCCGCGGCGAAAGCCGAGTTCCGGGTCAGGCCGCCGGGAATCGACCTGGAGGAGTTCCATCCGTACTACTACGCACTCGAGCCCGGTTTCGTCCGCAGCGAGGAGCAGATGCAGGCGGCGCAGCGGATGCGGCACGAGATCTCCCGCTTCCTGGGGCAGCCGGACAAGCCGATGATCCTGGCGGTCAGCCGGCCGGACCGGCGCAAGAACATCGCCGGGCTTGTCGAAGCCTACGGTCAGGACCGGGAACTGCGCGAACTCGCGAACCTGGTCATCTTCGCCGGAGTGCGCAGGGATATCGAAAAGATGGACGACAACGAGCGCGAGGTGCTGACGGAGCTGCTGCTGCTGATGGACCGGCTGGACCTGTACGGCCGCCTGGCCCTGCCGAAGAAGCACGACCCCGCCACCGACATTCCCGAGCTCTACCGTATGGCTGCCACGCAGCGCGGCGTGTTCATAAACCCGGCTCTTGTCGAGAACTTCGGGCTGACGCTTATAGAGGCCGCGGCCTGCGGCGTCCCTCTGGTGTCGACCGGCTTCGGCGGGCCCAGCGACATCATCGGCAACTGCCACAACGGTATCCTGGTCGATTCGAGCGACGAGTCGCAGATCCAGGAGGCCCTCAAGCGCATCCTGACCAGACCAGAGCTGTGGCAGGAGTACTCCGACAACGGCATCAACGGTGTCCGCGAACACTACGTCTGGGACAACCACTGTGAGCTCTACCTAGAGGCCAGCGGCAAGTGAGGCGCGACTGGTGGCTGATCAGCGACATCGACGGTACGCTCACCGGCGACGCTGAGGCCCTGGCCGGACTGCGCGGGCGGCTCGAGGAGGACTCAAGTCGCATCCTGTTCGGTGTCGCCACTGGCCGCTCGCCGGAACTGACCGCGGCTGCGGTTATAGAGTTCTCCCTGCCGGAACCGGAGCTCATGATCTGCTCCGTCGGGAGTGAGATCAGGGCACCGGGCATCACCACCGGCCGCGAGCCAGGCAGCTGGCCGGGGGAACTGGCGGCAGACTGGCACCCGGACCGGATCAGGACCCTGCTTGCAGGCATCCCTGAACTCGAGCTGCAGGCTGCGGCTGGCCAAGGTCCCTTCAAGC
>CAYMUK010000022.1:0-1175 GCA_964393655.1 uncultured bacterium
ACCAGCCAGTCGAGTGAGCTGGCCGCTGCCGCCGTGAAATCCGGGGTCAGGGTGACGCTGCCGCGGAGACTGCCGCGAGTCATTGACTCCGGAATGCTGAACTCCCAGACTGCATTGCCGGCACCGGCCCAGACGATCTCCGACTGGATGCCGTGCGGGATCACGGGCAGCGGCAGGCTCAGGGCGTCGCTGGCCAGGGGAGTGAGTACCTGTGCCTGCACGTCCACAGTGCCGACCTGCGTGGCCAACGCCAGCCAGTCAGAGGTGGCCCGCCCGCCTGCGGGGAGGCCCAGGCTCCGGCTCGGATCCGCTTCCTCGGGCAGGTCAAGGCCTGTGGCGGACAGCCAGAATTCCGCGTTCACGTCCTCCCCGAGGTTGCTTTGCCCGATGAGGCGCAGGCGTGCCTGGTCGCCGCGGACCAGGAAGTCAGGCATGGACAGTCGCGCGATGACCGGCAATGTGGTGGTGACAGAGTGGGTACCCTGGCCGACCCTGCCGTCCATGGTGATGGCGCGGGCACTCAGGCGCCAGCGGGTGAGGTTATCGGGAAACTCCACTGAAACGGTCGCCCGGCCGTCGGCGTCCGTTTCCACGTCCGTCAGCCAGAGAATGGTGTCGCGGAAGTCATCCCGCAACTCCGCTTCCTGCAGTTCCTGTTCGGCGGCCGCACTGTCCTTTGCCTGGGCGAACACGGCTTCGTCCATCGCCTCGCGCGCCGCACCGACTGGTGCTATCTGGCCGAAGTAGGCGTAGCTGGACAGGTCCGTGCGGACGTTGTTGCCGAGCCAGGCATAGAAGAAACCACGGATGTCCGGTGTGCGCTCGGGCCTGATGAGGTAGATGGCTTCATCGACGAGTCCCAGCGTGAGCTGGGCCGTCACCGGATTGCCGTCAACGTCCGTGACCAGAATCTCGAATTCAGTGCTGCTGCCGGGTTCGAAAGTGTCGCCCTCTGTCTCGATTGTCACGTCAAGGAACCGGCTGCCTGGATTGATGCGGTAGCTGGTCGTGGTGTGGTGGATTTCGCCGTTGCCCACCACTGTCACTCCGAAGTACGAGTTCGGTATGTCGGCGTCCGTGGCGGTCAGTTCATGGGTCAGCGAGTTGCCCTGGAACTCCACCAGTTCCCAGGACGTCAATCCGCCGCCCTCGGTGGTGATGAGTGCCCAGCCGTC
>CAYMUK010000022.1:1275-20215 GCA_964393655.1 uncultured bacterium
TCACTGACGATGCCGACCTCGTCGACCCAGTACCGGCGCTCCGTTTCCAGACTGAAATCGGTGCTCACCGGGTTGCCTTCCAGGTCCTGCGCGGTGACGGTCAACACGACACGCTCACCAAGCGGATGAGCGTACCGCTCGCTCGTCAGGCCCAGGACCAGGTTGGCCCGGTAGGCCACCAGTGAGGCGCTGCCACTTATGTCGGCCTCGCTTTCGTCACTCACCCGGGCCTGCAGGGTAAGCCGGTAATCATTGTCCTGTGGCTGGAGTTCGACAGGAATGACCACCTGGCCATCCGGCCCGAGGGTGGTCTCGCCGCGGGCGATGACTTCGCCGCCGTGGGTGCTGCTGTAGGTGTCGTAGAAGCCGTATTCGCTGCGCCAGGCCCAGCGGCTGTAGGGCTCGCTCATGACAACGTAATCGACCTTGCCGCCACCCACCGGCCCGCCGAACAGGTAGGTGGCACTCACGGTGAAGCTGGCCGAGTCGCCATGGATCGCATAGGCCACGTCGGCGGCAACGTCAACCTCGTACTCCGGCTTCGTGTACTCCTCGACCCATATCGAGGACCAGCCACGGCTGCCCGCCAGTTCGGCGCTGATCGAGTAATAGCCGAGCGGCGCGTTCTCAGGCAGTTCCAGCTCCAGGTCAAAACTGCCGTACTCGTCCGTGGTGAAGGTACTGTTCAGGATCTCGTTGTAATCCGCGTCCTGAACCGTGACCGTCACCTGTTCGCCCGCCAGCGGGCTCACGCTCCGGCTCAGGCGGACGGTTCCCTTCAGGAGGACGGTGTGGCCAGGGCGGTAAACTGGTCGATCAGTAACCAGGTAAAGCTCGGGAATGTCGGCTGACCACGCGCTCCACCAGATCTCGCTGAACGCCCACGAATCATCTTGGTTGGCAGCGAGCGGCAACTGGGCTTCGGTACGGTCACCCGCGCTCACCTTGAGCGCGGTGATACCAGAGCCGTCGGTCTCGATCCGGCTCACGGCATCAAAGGTACCGGCGTACACGCTGGCACCCACCGGCTCGCCGCTGGTCAGATTGCTGGTGTAGATCAGCATGTTCGTGCCATCCCACTTGCTGACCAGAGCCAGGTCGGTCACCAGCACAACCGTGGCACTGCCTGTGTCGGCCGGGCCAAGCTGGGCCACGTACAGTCCCACAGGCAGCACGCCCAGATCGATTGTGGTGTTTGTATCGCTGGAGATTTCCGTGACCTCGCGGGCCATTATCTCGGTGAGGTCGAGCCCTGATGCCATGTCGAACTCGCCCGGACCGCCCAGGCTCATGATGTCGCCGGGGTTGTCCACGCGGTAGAGGACCAGGTCGGTTGCGGGCCGGCCATTCAGCCAGGTGTAGAGTTCCACCGGCTCGTCCGCGGCGTACTGCCCTCCGCCGTAAAGGTAATAGCGTTGCTCCTGTGCCGCTGTGAACGGCAGCAGCAGAAGCAGGGCGAGTACGGGCAGCAGGTGGCGTCTCATGTGATTATCCTCCAGCGGAAGAATCCAAGAAAGTGCGGGTTGTCAGGTACCGGGTGCCAACTCGGGTCGGGATGGCGGGACAGGGTCTCGAGACTCAGCAGGCGGACCTCGCCGCCTTCTTCAGGCGAAGCGCCGGTGTGATAGACCAGCATGCCGTCACCCAGGTAGATCATGCTGTGATAGCCGGAGCCTTCGGCCAGCGGGTGGCTGAAGAACATCAGGTCGCCCCGTTCCGCCGCGTGACTGCTGTGACCCAGGTAAACGCTGTTGTAGCGCATCAGCTCATAGCTGGTGGCCATGCCCACAAGCTTTCCGCGCTCTACGTCACCGCGTTCGTAACTGCCGGGCGCGATGCGGAACACACTGCGGCTGATGTAGGGCATGGGATAACCAGGCTGCGCGGGCGAGGGAAGCGCAGGCCGCTGCAGATACGGGAACTGCGCGAACCACTCGGCTGTCTTTGGTGCGAGTGCCTGCGTGTAGGCGAACCTGAGCAGACCCGAGCAGTCCAGGTGCTCCCAGGCTGGCGATTGGGCGGTGAACTGGGCCTCGGCGATGGCGGCGAACCAGAGCCTGAATGCCTGCCGGTCACCGGATGCACGGATTAGGGTGGCATCCGGAAATCCACTGCCCGTGGTGTCGCGCTCGCCCTGGGCAGCTCCGCTGCACAGCACAATGAGTGACAGCAGGGCAATAAGAAACGGCCTGCCGATTCGGGTCATGGCTGCATGATAGGCGCTGCATGACAGCACGGTCTGAGGGTGGGCTAACTTTTCCTTAACTTCGGGCGTTCGGGTGGTGAAGTTCCGCGAGCGGCTGCCAGTCGGGGAAGAGCGGCAGCTGCATGGGTGATTCCAGCAGGTCGTAAACGCCGATGCCCAAAAGCCTGACTGGTTGCTCCAGGGTGGTGAACCGGTCCCTCAGCACCTGGGTGGCCACGGTGCCGATCTGGTTTGCAGTGCTCACCGGCAGGGGAAGCAGCTGCTGCCGGGTGGCGATGGTGTGATCGGCGTACTTGAGCTTGACGCTGACGCCGCGCCCCAGAGTGCCTGAGCGTGCCAGCCGGCGCGCGACTCCCTGGGCGATGGCCGGCACCTCGCGTTCCAACTCCTGGATCGAATCAAGGTCCATGGCGAAGGTCTCCTCGCTGGAGACGGATTTGCGGATGCCGCGGGGATCCACCGGCCGGTCATCCACGCCCCTGATGAGCCTGAAGTAGTGGGCGCCAGGCTTGCCGAAACTCCGCATCAGTTGTTCCTCGTCCAGCTCACGGAGGTCCGCTCCCGTGCGGATGCCCAGGCTGTGCATCCTCTGGGCTGTCCTGGGCCCAACCCCGTGTATGCGGTCCACCGGCAGGCTGCTCAGGATCCTCTCGGCGTCTTCCTGCAGAATCACGTTCAGCGCATCCGGCTTGCGCATACCGCTCGCCAGCTTCGCCAGGAACTTGCAGTAGCTGACGCCGGCGGTAACGGTGAGGCCTGTCTCGCGCTTTATGTCGCTGCGGATCTGCCGTGCGATGAGCGTTGCGCTCGGTGGACCGCGGAGCGGCTCGGTCACGTCCAGGTACGCTTCGTCGATGCTCAGGGGTTCCACCAGATCCGTATAGCGGCTGAACACTTCCCGCATCTGCTGGCTCACTGTCCGGTAGACGTCAAAGCGTGGCCTGACGAAGATGAGTCCGGGGCAGCGCTCCCGCGCCATCCGCGAGGGCATGGCGCTGCCCACGCCGAAACGCCGCGCCTCGTAACTGGCCGTGGCCACAACGCCACGCGGGGTGTCGCTACCCACGGCCACGGGCTTCCCCCGCAGCTGAGGGAAGTCCCGCTGCTCGACAGCGGCGAAGAAGGCATCTGCGTCTATGTGCAGGATTTTCCGCACCAGCAGATCATACCCTAAATGGTGGGGCAGTCAGAGCGGTTGAGTTCCTGAGAGTGCCCCGTCAAGCGTGGTCCACGGCAGCGTCGCACACTTCACCCGGGCGTGCAGCTGGCGCACGCCTTCAAGCGCGCGCAGCTCACCCAGATCGACTTCCGGCTCGTTGCCCCGGATGAACTCCTTGAACGCCGCTGACAATCCGAGGGCGGCCGACACTTCGAGCCCGAGCAGGGCCTCGGCCATCAGGTCGGCCGAAGCCTGGCTGATGGCGCAGCCCTGGCCCGTGAACCGCGCGTCCTCGATCACGCCGGCAACCACGTTCAGCGTGAGTTCCAGCTCATCGCCACAGGACGGGTTCAGTCCTTCCTGCCGGTGGGTGCAGGGATTGGTGACGCCGTGCCGCCTGGGGCGGCGGCTATGCTCAACTATCACCTCGCGGTACACCTGCTGCATGACCGACATCAGGCGAAGCTCCCGAAGAAGCTGACGGTGGCTTCGAGCGCCTCGGCCAGTGCGTCGATTTCGGCCTCGGTGGTGGTCAGGTACGCACTTGCCCTGGCTGTGGACTGTACGCCCAGGGCCGTCATCAGAGGCTGCGCGCAGTGGTGACCGGCGCGGATCGCTATCCCTTCAGTGTCCAGAGCGCTGGCCACATCATGGGGATGAATGCCAGCCAGGTTGAAGGGCAAGATCGCACCACGGTCCGCTCCCTGCGGCCCGTACAGGGTGAGGCCTTCCACGCGTTCCAGTCTCTGGAGTGCGTAATCGGCGAGTACGCGGTCGTGTGCCCAGATGTTCTCCATGCCGAGCTCCTGCAGGTAGCTCACGGCCGCGTGCAGGCCGACGGCTTCCGCGATTGCGGGGGTCCCCGCCTCGAAGCGCATGGGGATGTCGGCGTAAGTGGAGGATTCGATACCGACCTTCACTATCATCTCGCCACCTCCCAGGAATGGTGGCAACGATGCCAGCAGTTCCTCGTCAGCCCAGAGGGCGCCGATACCGGTGGGTCCCAGCATCTTGTGGCCCGAGATTGCGTAGGCGTCAACTCCCAGCGCGGCGACATCGACCGGCAGGTGCGCGGCAGCCTGGGCGCCGTCGGCGAAAATCAGGGCGCCGGCAGCGTGGGCAAGCTCAGCCATTTCCTGCAGCGGATTGACCATGCCCAGGACGTTCGACATGTGGCCGACGGCCACCAGCCGGGTGCGGTCCGACAGCAGCGAGCGGTAAGCGTCAAGGTCCAGCCGCTGGTCAGAGCCCAGGGGAATTGCCCTGATCACGGCACCCGTCCGCTGCGCGGCCAGCTGCCAGGGAACCAGGTTCGCGTGGTGCTCCGCAACACTTACCAGGATCTCGTCACCCACCTGAAGAGTGCTGTCTGCCCAGGTTCGTGCCAGGAGGTTGATGCCCTCCGTGGCGTTCCGGACGAAGACCAGTGACCGTGCTGTCGGGGCACCCAGGAATCCGGCCACGGCCGCACGCGCGGCTTCGTAAGCGTCGGTGGCCTCCGCAGAAAGCTGGTGCGCCCCGCGGTGCACGTTGGCGTTGACCTCAAGGTAGTGCCGGGACATCGCGTCCAGCACCGCCTGCGGCTTCTGCGAAGTCGCTGCATGGTCGAGGTAGTTGAGCTGCCTGCCCTGGATCTGCCGCTGCAGGATGGGGAAGTCGGCCCGCAGGAGCGATGGGTCCAGGGGATTCATGCCCTCACCCTACCATTCTCGGAATGATTCCGATTACTCGCCTGATTCCTCGTCGTTCTCGCTCCCGGTCTCAGGCAGGTGCACCAGCACGCGAGTGATGGCCAGACCATCGACTTCCTCCACCGTCAGCTCGGCCCCGTTCACCTGCACCGTATCGCCCACCATCGGCGCGCGACCCAACTCCTCGACCACGAGTCCGCCGACCGTGTTGGCGTCGTCACTTTCCAGGCTGTCGGGGTACTGCTCGTTGAAATCATCAAGCAGTACCTCGCCTTCGACCATCAGGCCACCGTCCGGCAATTCATGGATCTCCGGCAGCGGCTGCTGGTCGTGCTCGTCATACACCTCGCCCACTACTTCCTCGATAAGATCCTCGAGCGTCACGATGCCCTCGGTACCACCGTATTCATCCATAACGATGGCCATGTGGACGCGCAACCGCTTGAAGGCGGTCAGCAGCCGCTCCGAGCTCATGTGCAGCGGCACGCGCGGCGCCCGGCGCAGGAGCGCCCGCAGGTCGAAGCGCTCACCAGGATTGTTGCTGTGCCAGCGGATGAAGTCCTTGACATGCAGGATGCCACGGATGTGGTCCATGTCGTTCTCGTAGACCGGGAAACGGCTGTGCTTGGAGGCCGCCATCAGCTCGATCAGGTCCTCCTGAGTGGCAGTGATCGGCAGTCCCTTGACGCGCGGGCGAGGGGTCATGCACTGGTAGACTTCGCGTTCGCCGAAATCGAAAATTGCTTCAATGAGCTCGCTCTGTTCACTCTCGATCGCCCCGCCCTCGCTGCTCTCGCGGGCCAATGTCTCCAGCTCGTTGGCAGTGTAGAGCCGGTGGGCGCCACCGTGAAGCGGCAGTTTCAGCAGGCGCAGGAAGGCGCCGGCTATGGCGTTGAGCAGCCAGACTCCTGGAAGGAACAGCATCCGGAGGAACCGCATTGCCGGCATGATGCCCGTGGCCACACCCTCCGGTGCGTGCAGGGCCATGGCCTTGGGGATCATCTCGCCGATGACGACGTGCAGGTAGGTGATGGTCGCCAGCACCAGGACAGTCGCAACCGTGTGCGCCACGCTCTCACTCAGACCGAACCATTGCTGGAAGGGACCGTAGAGCCAGCCGGCAATGGTGGGTTCAGCGTACATACCCAGGCCGACCGTCACGAGCGTGATGCCCAGCTGTGCGACCGCGATGAACCGATCCTGCTGTCTCGTGTCGCTCACGATGTTCAGCGCCTGCTTGGCCGAACTGGAGGTCTGTGCCAACTGCGCCAGGCGGAAGCGCCTGGACGCGACGATCGCGAACTCTGCGGCCACGAAGATTGCATTCGCCAGGATCAGCCCGGCCAGTATCAGCAGGGGAATCAAGTAAGTCATGCTTCCTCCGCCGGTGTGCGTTGCTCACTGTCAGCGTCCGCAACCACCGTCTGGGCCGGCGGGGTCAGACTGACCTCCGTGATGGCGTAGTCGTGTACGTCTTCAACACGGATGATGAGCTGCTGCGTGCTCACCTCGTCGCCCACCCTTGGTGAGCGTTCCAGCAGGTCCATCACGAAGCCGCCGATGGTCTCGGGCCCGTCCTCGGGCAGCGTGAGCAGCAGGCGTGCGTTGGCCTCACTCACCAGCATGTCGCCACGCAGGTGGATGCGGCCGGTGCGGTCTTCGCGGAACAGGTCGGGCTCAAGGTCGAACTCGTCCTGCAGCTCCCCGAAGATCTCCTCCAGGATGTCTTCCAGGGTGACGATGCCGGCCATGCCGCCGTACTCGTCGAAGATGACGGCCATGGTGGACCGTTCCTGCTTGAATTCCTGCCAGAGTTCATAGACGGTCATGCTCTCCGGGATGAGCTTCACCGGTCGCATCACGTCCCGCAGGTGGCCATCAGGCCGGGTCAGGTCGTGCACGAACAGATCCCTGATGTGCAGGGTCCCGACGACGTTCTCTATGGTGCCGTCGAACACCGGGAAGCGCGTGTGAGGCTCCGCGGACAGGCGGGCGAGCGCCTCGGTAGGCGGAGTATCTACGTTGATGGCTGATACGCGGACCCGCGGCACCATGATCTGGCGCACCACGCGCTCGTCTAGCAGGAAGACGTTGTGCAGCATCTCGCGTTCGCCTGCATCGATGACTCCACCGCGGGCGCTCTGCTGGAACAGACCCTCGAGTTCCTGCGGGGAGTGGACGTGCACCTCGGCTCCTCCGTACGGCAACCGCAACAGGCGCATAAGCGCGAACGCCGAGCCGTTGAAGAAGGTGATGAAGGGGCTCAGCAGTATGAGCGACCACTGCAGTGGCCGGGCGCAGGCTATTGCCACCTGCTCAGGGAAGCGCAGTGCTATCGACTTCGGCAGCAACTCGCCGAACACGACCTGGAAGCCGGTGATGGCCAGCAGGATCAAGATGGCCGCGACACCGCCCGCGGCTGCCTCGCTGCTCAGCCCGATTCGCGCCAGCCAGGGAGCGAGCACGGGGGCCAGCAGGCCCTGTCCTACGTAACCGGCAATCAGGCTGGTCAGGGTGATCCCGATCTGAGCCGCAGCGATGCCGCGGTCCAGCAGATGATGGTCCTCTACGATGCGCAGGATCACCCTGGCTCCAGCGGAACCTTCCTCGGCCAGCTCGGCGATCCTGGTCTTGCGGGCGCCCACCAGGGCGAATTCCGCTGCCACGTAGAGGGCGTTGATGAGTGTCAGGACCAACACCACCACAAAAGTCACCAGGAGTGCGTTCAGCATTCCCTGGTCACCAAGTGATAGCACCAGTTTCTTCTTGCGGGTTTATGACCCGGAGGCTCTCCCTGTTCGTCAGTCAGTTCAGGACTGGAGGCGGGACTTCGCGGCTCCGGCTCGGCTTCTGCCGAGTATTGTGTAGTTACCACAGGCGGACTATAGCAGGTTTGCGGCAAATGCATGCAACCGGCGGCAACTGGAGTCGGGACTCAGAGCGCAAGTGCCATCTGTTCCTTGTTCACGCGTCAATTATCAGCAACAGCGCCAGGATTCCCACTTGCACAGGCATGATCAGCGCAGGGGCACCGAAAGCGGAGAGCAGCAGGGCCGGAGCGCTGGCCAGCAGCGCGGCAACCACCCACGCCTCCATCCGGCGGGCTGGCGCGCCCGTCCAGGTGCTGTACTTTTCCAGCCAGATGACTGCACTCACGAGCACCACGCTCAGCAGCGCCAGCTGGCCCGGTTGCGCTTCAGCGATGAACAGCGGCGCAAGCAGGTAGCTGAGCTGCACGGCCGCCAGCGCAATCAGGCCGGCGGGCATCGCCCTGCCCAGGGTGCGCTGCATGCCGCGGATGGGCAGCTGGCGCGGATAGCCGCCGGCACCCATCAGGAATGCAGCCAAGTTGGCCATCAGCAGCGAGACCACCAGGATGCCGAACGAACCAACCAGCGCGGCGAACATGCTGCCGGCAACCACCAGGGCCAGCTGGATGAGCAACCTGAGCTGTGCCAGAAGTGGCCGGCGGTAGAGCATCGACAGGGTACGCCAGGCGATTGCCTGCCACTGGGCCGCACCCGGTGCGGGTGGCTTGAGGCTGCGGCTGGGCCGGGTCACGCCCGGTCTGTCGTGGAGCGTTGCCAGCAGGCGAGCACGGTAGGCAGGGTCATCAGAACCCGGGACACCAGCCATCGCTGCCAGGAACGTCATCTGCCGCATTGCACCAAGTTCGCTGAGCACGAAGCTCTGGGCGGCGAAGCGCGGAGGATAGGAACCAATCAGCGTGCGATGTACGAAGTAGGCACTTGCTGCCGCCAGCAGCAGCGGCGAGACGAGCGTGAGCGGACTGCCACTCACGAACGCGCCCGCTAAACCGAACTCGGGCAGGAACACACCCATCAGTGACAGCGCCGTGGCCGCGGGCAGCAGCAGCAGGTAGCGAAGGTCGGCTTCCGGATTGCCCCACTGCCAGTAGCGGATCCAGCCCAGATTCAGCAGGCTTATCAGGATGAGTGCCAGTGCGGGACCGGCGAACCAGGCGTCGTGGTGAAACCAGTAGGGGGTAACAACTGCCCAGACACCGCCAATCATGAGCCCCATGACCCCGCGCACGAGCCAGGCCTTGGTGAAGGGCCAGCGCAGGACCCTGAAAGGCTGCGCCGGTCCCAGGACCAGCCGGTAGACATCGCGGCGGTTCACGTACACGGGAGCGGCCCGCGCCCGGTACACCAGGCTGCCGAACACGAACGTGAGGATGCTGGCCAGGACTGTGCCCACCGGCAGGGCCAGCGGCTCCTGCAGGACGCCCAGCAGTTCGACCCCGGAGATGCCGAATACCACCAGCCAGAAGACCAGGTAGGCGATGGTCCACCAGCCTACTGACTTGCCGATCCAGTCCACATAACTGCGCAGCGACCGCTTCAGGGTCAGGTCCCGCAGGTAGTTGACCCCAGCGGCGCCAGCCGCCACCTGATTCACGCGCTCAGCTGCCCGTCCTGGAGCTTGAGCTGCCGTGCACCCAGATTGGCCAGCAGTTCCCCCTGGTGTCCGGTGAGCAGCACTGCGCCGCCAGCTTCGCAACGAAGCTGCAGTGCCTTGTTCAGCAGCTCCTGCGAGTCGATGTCGAGGCCGTTGTAAGGTTCGTCCAGTATCAGCAGCGGGGTGTCTAGCCCGAGTGCCAGCGCCAGGGAGAGCTTCTGGCGCATGCCACGCGAGTGGGTGGAGGGGAACTCACCCTCCTTCGGCTCCAGGCCGAACTGCTTAAGCCAGTCGCGCATGAGGTTCTCGGCGTCCGGCTGGCCGTATATCAGCGAGACGAAGCGCATGTGCTCCGCCAGGGTCAGGTCCTCATACAGGGCCGCTTCATCGGCGACATAGACGAACCGCGCCCGTGCCTCCGGGCTGGTGGGCCGGAGGCCATCGATGAAAATCTCGCCGTTCGAGGGCAGCAGATTCACCAGCGCGCGCAGCAGCGTACTCTTGCCCGCACCGTTCGGTCCTGTGAGCAGTGCCAGGTCGCCGGCCTCAAGACTGAAGTCCGCCTGGCTGATGATTGGCGTGCCACCGAGTTTGACAGTCACTTCCTCGGCGACCAGTGGTTTGTTCAGGGAAGACATCGGGCTCCAACCTACCAGAAAGCCGCAACGACGCGTGGTAGCGTGCCCGCATGGAAACAGGCAACCTGGAAGCCTTCGGCTGGACCGAGGAACTCGCACGCGAGTTCAGGGAGGCCGCCGACCCCGGCGACGTTCCCGGACGCATCCTGGGGCACGAGCGCACCGGCCTGCGGGTCATCACCGAAGCGGGTGAGCGCCAGGTGACGGCGGGTGCAAGGTTCCGTCGCGGCCGGGGCAAAGACAAACCCGTGGTGGGGGACTGGGTCGTCCTCCAGGAGATATCCGGTGATGAACGTCTGAACCTGCGCAAGATCCTGACGCGCAGGTCCCAGCTCAGCCGCATCTCCAGCTCGCGCCGCAACCAGGACGGTGAGGTGGGCGGCAAACCCGACGAGCAGGTGCTCTCGAGCAACATCGACACGGTATTCATCATCACCGGCCTGGATGACGATTACAGCCTGCCCCGCATTGAACGCTATGTCTCCGCTGTCCGTGAAGGCGGGGCCACGCCCGTGGCCCTGCTGAACAAGGCGGACCTGGTTTCTGCGGACATCGCCGCCAGTCGCGCCCGGGAGGTAAGGGAGGCGCTGCCGGGTCTGGACGTGCACGTGCTCAGCGTGGAGGCCGGCCAGGGCCTTGAGCAGCTCAAGGCTCACCTTGGCAGGGGGCGTACCATCAGCCTTATTGGCTCTTCGGGTGTGGGCAAGTCGAGTCTGGTCAACGGCCTGCTCGGCGAGGATGCGGCTCAGACCGGTGAAACCCGCGAGGGCGACGGCAAGGGCCGGCACACGACAACCTGGCGCGAAACCTTCCTGCTGCCCGCAGACCAGGGTGTGCTCATAGACAATCCCGGCCTGCGCGAGGTCGGCGTGTTCACAGGTGACGCCGCCGACTCTTTCGCCGACCTGGAAGCATTAGCGGCACAGTGCCAGTTCCGCAGCTGCACCCACGGGAGCGAGCCGGGTTGCGCCGTCCGCGCCGCTGCCGAGCGCGGCGAAGTGAGCCCAGAGCGCGTGGCCGCCTGGAAGGACCGGAGCCAGGAAGCGAAACAGGTAGGTAAATGGCTTGAGGAAAGCGAGCGCCGGCGCGGACGCCGCCCCCGGCGCAACTGAAGTCAATATGATGTGAGTCATGACGATCGCGCCAGAGGCCAGCGGCAAACTCCTGATCACCGGCGCGGCCGGCTTCATCGGCGGTAACTTCAGCCGGCTGGTCGCCGAGACCCAGCCCGGGCTTGAACTGCTCCTGCTGGACAAGCTCAGTGACTACTCAACCATGGCAGTCATCCAGCCATTGCTTGACTCCGGCCGGGCACGCTTCATAAGGCTTGACCTTGCCGACGCCGCCTCTGTGGACGAGCTGATGAGGGCGGAGAACCTGGAGTTCATCGCCAATTTCGCCGCCGAGAGCCACAACGACCGGGCCATTCGCGATTCACGCCCGTTTGTGCACAGCAATGTGCTGGGCACGTACAACCTGATTGAATCCGCCCGGATCCACGGTGTCAGGCGCACTGTGCACGTTTCCACCATCGAGGTCTACGGCGAACAGGCTGCGGGGGTCCCGCACTTCACCGAGGGCAGCCCGCTGAACGCCAAGACGCCCTATTCGGCGTCGAAAGCGGCCGCGGACCTGCTGGTGCGTGCCCACATGCAGACCTATCCCGGCCTGGACCTGGCCATCACCCACTGCGCAAACAACTACGGCCCCTGGCAGTTCCCGGAGAAGCTGATTCCCCTGGCGATCACCAACATCCTGCGCGGCAGGAAGGTGCCGCTCTACGGCGACGGCCAGCAGAAGCGCGACTGGCTCCACGTTCTCGACCACTGCCGCGGCGTGGAACTGGTACTCGGCCGGGATTTTGAGCCCGTTTCCCCCGAAGCGGCCACGGACGCGAGCCTGCTTCCTATCTTCGACTTCTCCGCCCGGGCGGAACTCAGCAACCGGCAGATCATCAGGCTGGTGACTGACGCCCTGGGCGTCGACTTTGACGAGTGGACCGAGAGCGTGCCCGACAGGCCCAACCACGACCGCCGTTACCTGATCGAGCCGGCCAAGGCCGAGGCGGAACTCGGATTCCGCCCCTCGGTCGGGCTCGAGCAGGGGATCAGCGACACGGTCGCCTGGTACCGGGCCAACAGGGCGTGGTGGCAGGAGCTGATTGACCGGCAGGAACTGCAGTTCGACTGGACGAATGCACCTGAACGCTGACACCCGCGCGCGTCACGCACGGCGCATAACCACAGCCCTCTTCATCAGTCAGAGCCTGGGTTCGGCCGGCTCCATTGCGGCCGCCACCGTGGCTGCCATCGTGGGAGCTGAACTTTCAGGTCTCACGGAACTCTCCGGACTGCCCGCTGCCATGGTGCAGATTGGAGTGGCTCTGGGCTCACTGTTCTGGAGTCGCCGTTCGGACCGGCTGGGTCGGCGCACTGCGCTCACCCTGGCGCTGCTCACCGGCGCGGCCGGCGCCGGCGTCGCCATGCTCGGCGTGATGAGCGGCAACCTACTGCTGGTCCTGGCCGGCTTGCTGCTGAGCGGCTCGGGCAATGCTGCCGTGCAGCTTGGCCGCTTCGTGGCCGCCGAGGTGAACCCCCGCCTGCGCCGTGCCCGCGCCCTGTCGACGGTGGTGCTGGGCGGCACTTTCGGCAGCGTCATCGGGCCGTTGCTGGTTGGCCCGACGGGTGACCTGGTGACCGGCTGGGGCTGGCGTGAGATTTCAGGTCCTTATCTGGCCACCGGAGCCGGCTTCCTGGTGACAGCGGTGCTGCTGTTCGTGGCGCTGAGACCGGAGCCGCGCGAGCTTGGCCTGGCGGTGGCCGCGGCGGAGGATGGGCCTGCTGGCGTAATGGCCGCACGGAGCCTGCGCGAGCTTTGGCAGGATGCCACTGTCCGGACCGCCGTGCTGAGCGTGGTGACCGCGCACATGGTGATGGTCGGGCTGATGCAAATGACATCCCTTCACATGCACGGGCTGGAGCACCCGCTGACCAGCATCGCAGTGGTGTTCTCCAGCCACACCTTCGGGATGTACGCGTTCTCCATGGTGATTGGCTGGCTGACGGACCAGTTCGGCCGCAGGCCGCTGCTCGGCTGGGGTGCTGCCACCATGCTGCTGGCCTGCCTCCTGGCCCCGCTTTCACCGAAGCTCCTGCCGATTTCGGTCGCCCTGTTCCTGTTGGGCATCGGCTGGAACGCGTGCTGGGTTGCCGGCTCGGCACTGCTGTCCGACGCCCTGAACCCGCAGGAAAAGGGACGGATGCAGGGTGTGAATGACCTGCTGGTGGGCGCTGCCGCCGCAGTCGCCACGCTCGGTGGCGGCCTGGTGATGGCCCGGGGAGGCTACCCGCTAATGAGTCTGCTCGGCGCAGGACTCACGCTTCCGCTGCTGTTGACCGTGCTGCGCCGGCCACCAGTGCTGGCCGGCCGCTGATCAGTTGCCCCGCAGATTCCACTGCTCACCTTCAAGCTCCACGACCCCCTTGTCCTGCAGGTGGCGCAGGTGACACTCCGTCTGGCGTGACCCGAACTGGAGCACCGTCTCGCTGACCTCCCTGCCGATGTAGAGCTTGCGCGCCACTTCAAGGCTGCTGCGGGGGCCATCGCGCAGGGCCATCAGTATCTCGCCCTCGCGGCGCAGCCTGTACTCGTGCATCTCGAGCACGTGCCGCCAGCCGTTCTGAATCACCGGTCCGTGTCCGGGAGCCAGGATGTCAATGCGTTTGGCCAGCAGGCGGCGCATCGACTGCAGATAGTGGGTCATGTTCCCGTAGGGCTCGCCCACGAACACCGTGCCGTTGGACAACACCTGGTCACCGGATATCAGCAGTCCGCTGCCCTCAAAGTAGAGGCAGATGTGTCCCGGGCTGTGGCCGGGCGTGTGCAGCACCGTCGCGGTACCGAGGGGCGTGTCGAACTCCTGACCGTCCCTGAGCCTGATGTCCGGCTGCAGCGGGTTGCCCAGTTGCTCCAGGATCACACCGTCAGCCGGGTGCATGGCGATGGGCACATGCCAGTGTTCACGCAGGACAGCCGCGGCGCCGACATGGTCCGGATGGGCGTGGGTCAGCACGATGCCCTTCATCACGGGCTCGCCAAGTTCTCGCCACATCTCCAGGATAAGGCGGGAATCCGTTTCGGCCTCCCTGCCTGCGTCAACGAGCAGGGCCTCGCCTCCCGTGACGAGGAAGTAGGCGTTCACGATGTCCTCGTTGCCGAGAATTCCCGTAATGTGCAAAGGCAATTGCCGCAAACCGTGCATGGCACAGCCTACCAACCAATCAAGGTGGCGACCCCGACGCGTGAGACCGCGCAGGCAGGTAATACTCCGGGTGTGTCCGGTAGTGTGCAAGACCAACAGGAGCTGACGCCGGCCAGCCTGATGATGGTGCTGGGCACGATCATCACCTGGTCATCCGCCTTTCCGGCCATCTCCTTCGGTCTGCAGCACTTCACGCCCGGAGAGTTGAGCCTCGGCCGGTTCGTCATCGCCTCAGTCTGCTTTGGCATCCTGATGGCAGTCGGCGTGATCAGGTTGCCGCCACGCCAGTACTGGCTCAGGATCATCGTGCTCGGCGGCATCGGCATCGCCTTTTACCAGCTTCTGCTCGGGTCCGGCATGACCAGGGTGAGCGCCGGCGCCGCCAGCGTCCTCATCGCCCTGTCGCCGGCGGTAACCGCCGCGCTGGCCGCAAGGCGCCTTGGCGAGGCCATCGACCGCCGCATGATAGTAAGCCTCGGCCTGGCCTTCATCGGCGCGGTAACCGTGTCGCTCGGCGCTGGCGACGAACTGCGTTTCGAACCCATGGCCCTCGTCATTTTCGGTGCAGTGTTGTGCACCAGCGTCTATTTCGTCTACCAGAAGCCGCTTCTGGCCAGGATTCCCTCGCTGGACTTCACTGCCGCCAGCATCATTGCCGGCACGCTGGTGCTGATTCCTTTCGGACTGGGACTTCCGGCAAAGATACTGACCGCCAGCCCGGCACAGATGCTGTCACTGCTGTGGCTGGGTGTCGCGCCATCATTCATCGGTTACCTGTTGTGGAACCTGGCGCTGTCGAGGGCGCCGGCAGGCAAGGTGGCACTGTTCCTGTACGCGCAGCCGGTCATCTCGAGCGCCATCGCGTGGGTATGGCTGGGTCAGGTGCCAACCATACTGACAGTAATCGGCGGCCTGATCCTGATCATCGGTGTGTTCCTCGGTTCCAGGCGCCAGCGCAAGCCGGAGCGTGCAGCACCGACACACCCGGCCACGCGGCGGTAGACTCTGCAGATGAGGTTGATCCTGGCCCTGCTGGTTCTGCTGCCCGGCCTCGCCCGGGCGCAGCCGGATCTGGCCGTGTTCAGTGACATTGCCGGCAGCCGCTACCGGGAGTCGATCACGCTCCTTCAGGCGCGCGGCCTGTTCGGTGGCTTTCCGGATGGGACGTTCAGGCCGCTGCAGGCAATGACGCGCTCCGAGTTCCTGGCACTGGTGCTGCGCGCAAGCGGTCAGGAGGACGCGCCCGTCGGCGGGCAGTGTCTGGCCGAATTTCCTTCCGGTGCCTGGTACGCGCCGGTCATGTGCCAGGGGCTTGCGCTCGGCATTATCGACGGGGAAGCGGGGGCCAGCCTGCCGCAGAACACTGTCACCTATGCCGAAGCTCTGAAGATGGTCTCCCGTGCCTTCGGCTTCCCGGTCGCTGACGGTCCGGATGAGTGGTTCAGGCCCTATGTAGAGTTCGCCGCGGAGAGCGGCATCATGTCGGTACTTGAGTACCGGCCGCGGGATTTCGTGACCCGTGAAGTCGCCGCAGGCGTGCTGTACCGATCGCTGGTGGTGGCGGGCGAGACGCTGGCGGCGTTGCCTGCGCCGCAACCCGAACTGCCGGTCACCCCGGTGCCCACACCGCAGCCGGAACCGTCACCAGTACCGGAACCACTTCCCGAACCTGCTCCCGCACCGCTACCAGCTCCCGCACCCACACCAGTTCCTGTACCGGATCCACCCGCGCTGGCGGCGTGTGCCCCGGGGCACGTGGCTGCCGCCCCGCAAAGCCTGCGTGTGGGCGGCAGGGATCGTCAACTGCTCACCCACCTGCCTGCCAATGTCGGCAGTGGGCAGTCACACGCGCTGGTTGTCGCCTTCCACGGCCGTACCAACAGCAACGCCCAGGTCCAGAGCTACATGCGCCTGGACGCGAGCGCCACCGACGCGATAGTCGTGTACCCGGCCGGCCTTCCCGCCAGCGGCGGCACCTTCAACTGGCACGACCCTGGTGACCTGCCAGCGGAACTCCGCGACTACGAGCTGTTTGACGCAATCGTGCAGGAGTTCGGGGAGCGCTACTGCGTCGATCCGGAGCGCATTTTCGTCGTCGGCCACTCACTGGGCGCCTATTTCGCCAACAGTGTGGCGTGCGCCCGTGCAGGCACGGTCCGCGCCGTCGCGAGCGTGGCGGGCGGCATAATGCCCAGCGACTGCACAGGCCGGGTGGCCGCCATGCTGTTCCACAACCCCAATGACGCCCTGGTGGCGATAAGTGAGGGCGAGCGCGCGCGTGACACCTTCCTGGCGACCAATCAGGCAGGCGCCTTTGCCCCTCAGGCCCTGGGCGACGCGTTCAACTGCGCGGTGTACAACCCCAGCGACCCCGACAGTTCTGTCATCTGGTGTCCCCACGGCATCGACCGTCCCTACGGCGACCGCTACGACCCGCACAGCTGGCCGGCCAGCATCGGGCCACATGTCATGGATTTCTTCAGCAGGTTCTAGAGACCTGTCACTGGTATGTCACGGCTGCACTGACAGAACCCATGATGCACGTCCTTATTCGTGAAGACAGTGGCATTCATCCCTGGTTGCCTAAGGTGCGACTGGCTAGAATGACGGCAGTACGGGTGCGCAAGGCACCTGTTGTTCGGCACCTCAAAAGGAGGAGATGTGAAACGAATTCAGGTACTGGTACTGACCATTGCCATGGCCGCCCTGGCTTTCGGCACCGTCTTGGCCCAGTCGGAGGCGAACCAGCCCACCGACAGTCTGCTGGTGACTGCCCAGGCACTGTTCAATCCGATCCCCGTGGAACCACCGATACTGGAAGGAAACGAGTACACGGATGCCAAGGAACTCCTGGGGCGCAGCCTGTTCTTCGATCCCAGGCTGTCGTCGAGCTGGTTCATAAGCTGCAACAGCTGCCATAACGTCGGCACCGCCGGCGTGGACCTGCAGCCGCGCTCGATTGGCCACGCCTGGCAGCGTGGCGGGCGCAACTCGCCGACCGTGTTCAACTCGGTCTTCAACATCGCCCAGTTCTGGGACGGCCGCGCCGATGACCTGGCTGACCAGGCCATGGGACCGATTCAGGATGCGCTCGAGATGAACAACACGCCCGAACGCGTCATAGCCACCGTCGGCAGCATGCCCGGCTACGTGGAGATGTTCCAGGAGGCCTTCCCGGACGAGGAAGACCCGGTCTCGTTCGAGAACATCGCCAGGGCCATTGAGGTGTTCGAGAGCACGCTGAACACCCCGCACGCGCCGTTCGACCGGTTCCTGGAAGGCGATCCTGACGCCCTCACCGCACAGGAGCGGGACGGACTCAATACGTTCATCCGCCGCGGCTGCGTCTCCTGCCACCAGGGCACCAACCTGGGCGGGCACGGCTACTTCCCGTTCGGTGTGGTCGAGCGTCCCGACGCCATGATCCTGCCGGTCGGTGATGTCGGCCGCTTCGCCGTCACCAACGTGGAGAGCGACCGCTACGCCTTCAAGTCGCCCACCCTGCGCAACGTGGCGCTCACCCCGCCGTACTTCCATTCCGGGGTCGTCTGGGACCTGTCCGACGCCGTGCGCGTCATGGGCTCCGCTCAGCTGGGCGCGGAACTCAGCGAGCAGGAGGTACAGGACATCACCGCCTTCCTGCACACCCTGACGGGCGTCCAGCCGGAAGTGACCATTCCGGAGATGCCACCAATCACGGATACGACGCCACGTCCGGAGCCGATGGTCCGCTGACCATAAGAAACGGTCGGATCTGCTGAATCAAAGCGGCCGGGTGGAACCTGATCCACCCGGCCGCTTCTTTTAGGCCCCAGTGGGCAGCCGCTGCTCAGCTGCCAGCTCCGATCAGGCTGACAAAGGGGCGGACCAGTTTCGGGTCGAAATGGCTGCCCGCCAGCGACTGAATCTCGTGCAATGCCCTGTCCACGTCCCATGCTTCCTTGTAGACCCGTTCGCTGGTCAGGGCGTCGAACACGTCCACCAGGGCGAACATCCTGGCTGCCAGGGGGATGCGGTCGCCTGCCAGGCCGTCCGGGTAGCCACTGCCGTCCCAGCGTTCGTGATGACTCCTGACCATCTGGTGCGTCACGGGCGGCAGGAAAGGGATATCCCGGCACATGTCCGCGCCGTAGAGAGTGTGGCGCTTCACGACCGTGAACTCCTCGTCGGTCAGCCGCCCGGGCTTGAGCAGTATCTGGTCCGGAATGCCCAGCTTCCCCAGGTCGTGCAGGTAGGCTCCCCAGACCAGGCCCTGACGCTTGTCATGCGGCACCCTAAGTTCGTTGGCGAACTGCCGGGTGAGTCGGGTGACGCGGTCCGTGTGCCCGTGCGTCTCGTAATCCCGGTACTCCAGGGCGCGCCCGAGGGCGCGGAAGGTCGCGTCCCTGGTGCCCTTGATCTCATCCAGGTAGCGCACGCGCTGCAGGGCGCTGGCCAGTCTCTGCACGAACAGGCTGGTCACTGACAGGTCCGCCTCGGTGAATGCTCGCGATTCCCGGTCGTGGCCTAGCAGGACCACCTGTTCCACCCGACCCCGTGAATGCAGGGGCAGCCCCATCGCGG
>CAYMUK010000023.1:0-19533 GCA_964393655.1 uncultured bacterium
CGTCAGCGGCGAGCGCCAGGTAGTGGGGCACGTCGTCCCGGTAGGACTCGTACTGGAGGTCATAGACGTCGGCGGCGCCGTAGATGTCGGTCATGCCTGCGTCCCCGCTGCCAGCACCTCGCGGACCAGGCGCTCTGCCGCACCGGGTTGCGGCATGGTCGCCAGGAGCCTTTCGCCACGCGCGCGCAGGGCTTCAGGATCGCTGAGTTCGTTAAGCAGGAGTTCAGCCACCTGTTCCGCACTCAGGATGCCCTTCACCTCCGTCATCAGGTTCTCGCCCGTGAACTGGTTCGGCAGCGACACCGGGTAGTTCAGGTGATTAACGAACAGGCGCACCGCCTGCCGCTTCAGTGGGGTGCCCACCACAGGCAGGAGTGAGAGCCAGTGCCCCGGACCCTCCAGGGCGATGATCTCCGGCCGGTTCATGGGCAGGATCACCAGCGCCGGCGTGCCCGCCAGCCCCAGCTCCAGGGTGTTGGTTCCCGGGATGGTCAGGGCCAGGTCGGCGGCCTTCATGTACGAGTACCGCTCCTCCTCCCTGACCAGCCTGACCCGCAGGCCGCCCCGCAGGACAATCACGTCACCCTCGCGGACACCGCCGTAACCGCCAATGACCTCACGTCCGGTGGCCGCGATGGCGTCGGCAAGCGCCTCCTCGCTCAGCAGGCGGCTGACCGGCCAGGTGACCACCATGTCCTTAAGCTCCTGCGCGGCCATGTCCAGCGCCGCCAGCAGCAGCGGCAGCACCGCCCGCACGTACCGGTCCCGGCTGCCCGACATGAGCAGAATCTGCGGACTCCCGGTCCGGGCTGCAGGTTCGCTGCCTGCCACAGCGTCAGCCACCAGGTTGCCGATGTTGTCCAGACGGCTGGCGGGGGCACCCAGCAGCCTGGCCTTGCGCCGGGCGCTTTCGTCGTGCACGTAGAGTTTGCTGAGCGCCCGGTGCCAGTACGGCACGAACGAGTAGCGGTAGACCGGTGCCTGCAGCTTCCGGCCCAGTCCCAGCGCCAGCCGGGTGTTGCCGCCGAGACCGATGACGGCCTTGGCCGTGCCCGAAAGTGGACCACCCTGGCCGCCGCCGGCCAGGGCCCTCATCGCCTCGGCAGGGGAGGTGACGTGGTCCGCCCCGAAAGTCCTGGCTATGCCTGTCTCGTTGCCACTGGCGAACTGGCAGGGAATGAGGCTGATTACCGTCTCGAGCTCCGGAGCCTGCCGCTTCACCTCCTTCAGCACCGGCTTCACCCAGGTCTGCAGCTCGCCGGGGCCATTGCTCACAAGCACGATCTTCCCGGGCATCAGCGTGCGGTCCTGATGTGCGAGACGCCGCGCGCACTTGCGTCAATGAACTCCTGGAGTCTCCGCGCCTCGGCCGATTCGCCTGCAAGTTCGCTGAACAGTTCCCTGTCGCGGCGCCTGAGTGCCCGATAGGCGCGCTCCAGCAGCCGGTAGCGTTCACCGGTGAAACCGTTGCGCTTCAGTCCGACGCGGTTGAGGCCGTAGTGCTCCGCGTAGAGACCGTGCAGCAGCGTGTAGGGGAGAGCGTCGCGGTTCAGGCCGGACATGGCGCCCACCATGGCAAGTTCGCCCACGCGGACGAACTGGTGCAGCTGAGCTCCGGCGCCGAGCACCGCACGGTCGCCGACCACGCTGTGACCACCGAGCTGGCTGCCGGCGGTAAGGGTCACGCTTTCACCCACCTGTACGTTGTGGCTCACGTGCACGTAGGTCATGAGCAGGCTGCCGCTGCCCACCCGCGTCGCCCTGCCCTCGCCCGTCGCGCGGTGGACAGTGGCGAAGTCGCGGATCGACACCCTGTCACCGATCTCGACATACGACTCCTCGCCGCGGAAATCCGAGTCCATGGGCAGGCTCCCCAGCACCGCGTAGGGACCGATGGTGCAGCCCGCCCCGACTCTGGTGCCGGGCTGCAGGACAGTGCCGGTGAGGAGCTGGGTGCCGGCGCCCACCACCACGTCCTTCTCCACCACCGCCAGCGGTCCGATGCGGACGCCTTCACCCAGGACAGCGTCGGGGTGAACGATGGCACTGGCATGCACCTCGAAGGCAGCCAAGTCAGTTCCTGGGGTAGATGAAACTCAGGGTGGCCTCAGCGGCCACTTCCTCACCGACAAGCGCCACCGCCCGTACCTTGCACAGGCCGCGCCGGTTCAGCAGGATCTCGCCAGTCAGGCGCAACTGGTCGCCCGGCACCACCTTGCGGCGGAAGCGTGCCTCATCGATGCCAGTCAGGTAGCCGGTACCCGGCGGCTTTTCCGCCGTGGCACCAAGTGCCAGGCCGGCCGCCTGGGCGAGTGCCTCCAGTACCAGCACACCGGGCATAACGGGCTCGTCCGGGAAGTGTCCCCCGAAGTGCGGTTCATTGAATGTGACGTTCTTGATGGCTTCGAACTTGTCGTCCTGGGCGGAGACCAGCCTGTCCACAAGGAGGAACGGGTATCGGTGGGGCAGAATCGCCCGGACATCAGCTTCCATAGCGCCGATTCTACTTCACGGCCCCTGCCTGCCCCGTCTTCAGAGGAAGGCGTTCTCGAGTTCCTCCAGCTGGGCGGTGCGCATGTGCTCCAGCATCCTGGTGGCCACCTCCAGCGAGCGCAGGTCGTCCTCGGCCGTGCCGATGGGCTCCTCCTGGTGACTGATGCGCGCAAGGAAATGCGCCAGTTCACGGCGCAGGGGGTTGTCCTCCTCGACCTGATGCCGTTCCACCTGCACGCCGCTGCCGCCCGGAATCGCGGAGGGCCGGTGGATGGCAACCTCCGTGTGCGGGTCGCGGCTGAAATCCAGTGTCACCATCTTGTCGCGCTCCACCACCGTCAGGCTGCGCTCGTTGGTGTAAGCCGCCCGGCTGGCCAGCAGGCGGGCGACACAACCGTTCTCGAACACCAGCTGGGCGGCCGCCACATCCTCGAAGCCGTTGCCGCCCAGTGAGTGGCCCGCCACGGACATGCTGGCGATGCCGGAAGGAACCAGTTTCAGCAGAATGTCGATGTCATGAATCATCAGGTCCAGCACCACGCCGACGTCGCGGATGCGCGTGTTGGGTGTGGTGCGCCGCGCCTCGATCAGGTAGGGCTCCGTGACGGTGTCGTTCAGGCGGCTCACCGCCTCGTAGAAGCGGGTGATGTGCCCCACCTGGAGCACCAGCCTGCGCTGCCGGCTCAGTTCGACGAGCTGCACTGCCTGCCGCACGGTTGGGGCCAGGGGTTTCTCGACCAGGACGTGGACGCCTGCTTCCAGCAGCTGCCTGCTGATGGCGAAGTGCTGGCTGGTGGGTGCGGCGACGCTTACTGCGTCTATGCTCTCGTTGGCCAGCAGCTCGGCCACGCTGCGCCAGGCGCGCAGGCCGAATCTCTGTTCCGCCAGCTCGCGCTGGACCGGATCGGGATCCACTGCTGCAATCAGTCTGGCCTCGGGCATTGCCGCATAGTTGTTGGCATGGTACTGGCCCATGACGCCGAAGCCGACCACCGCCACCCTGGTGCGATTCAAGATGCTGTCTCCAAGCCGGCGTGCTGCCGGATTTCCTGAACCAGTCTTGCATGCAGGGTGTGCGAGCCACAAGACGTACGCACAAGTCCCGCGACCGGCTGGCCCAGCAGGTACAGGTCGCCAAGGGTATCCAGGGCCTTGTGCCTGACCGGTTCATCGCTGCCCCGTGGTTCGTTCAGGGTGGTGTCGCCGCTGAAGACGAGGCAGTTGGAAAGGTCCGCGCCCAACCCGAGTCCCAGCTCACGCAGCCTGTCCAGGTCCTCCCGGAAGCCGAAAGTTCGTGCCTCCGCAAGCCCCTCGTACTCGGCCGGCCCTCCCTGCCACCTTTGCGTGCCGATGAGCGGGTGGCTGAACGAAATGCTGATGTCGAGGCCGGTGGGACCCGGCTCCAGGCTTGCGCTGCTGTCGCCATCGGTCACGCTCACGCGCGGGGACTGGAGTGCGGGCGGCGGGGGAGGTGGCGGGCCGAGTGAGTCCAGCACCGACAGCCATTCGGCGGCGGAGCCGTCCAGGACCGGCAGTTCATCGCTGCTGACCTCGAAGCTCAGGTTGCGCCACCAGCCGCGGATGTACAGGGCCGCCAGGAGATGCTCGACCATACCCACCTGGCTGCCGTTCCTGGCGAGGCTGGTGGCGCGGTTCGTGCCGGACACGCTCTGGTAACTGGCAGGGATTCTGGTGCCGGCGCGGATGAACGAAACCGGCCCGGGTTCCTGGATGATCCTGACGCTGCTGGACAGGCCGCTGTGTACTCCCTTGCCGCTTACCAGGGTCATTTCCGTCGCACCTCGCGTACGTGTTGCCAGATTTCTTCCAGCCGGCCCTGCAGGTATTGTCTGCGGGCGAAGCTGCGGTGCGGGACGGCCGGGATGCCGAACCAGTACTCACCCTGCGGCACGAGCTTGTTGACCCCGCTCAGGGCGCCGATCACCGCGTCGTCCTCTATGACGACGTGGTCGGCGATCGCCGCGTTGCCGCCCAGGGTCACGCGGTCGCCTATGCGGGTGCTGCCACCGATTGCGGACTGCCCGACTATCAGGCAGTCGCTGCCGATTGTGACGTTGTGGCCGACCTGCACCAGGTTGTCCAGTTTGCTGCGTGCGCCGATGCTGGTGGTGCCGAGCGTGGCGCGGTCGACAGCGCTGTTGGCGCCGATCTCCACGTCATCGCCGATGCTGACGCCGCCCAGGTGCTCGATCTTGAGCGGGCCGGCCTCAGTGGCCACGAAGCCGAAGCCGTCGGCGCCAAGGACCACGCCGCTGTGCAGTATGACCCGGTCGCCCACCTCTACGTCGTGATAGACGTGCACGCCGGCATGCAGCAGGCAGTCCTCGCCGATGCTGCTGCGCTCCCCCAGGCTGCTGCCGGGCCCGATCTGACTGCGCGCGCCGACGCTGGCGCCGGCCGCGATGCTGACGAAGTCACCCAGGGTGGCGGTCGGGTGCACACTCGCCTGCGGGTCGACCCGGGCGGTTGCGGCGATTCCCTGGCCGCCCGACCTGCGCGGCAGCAGTTCGCGGGCGATCCGGGCGAAAGCACTGCGGGCGTCCGGTACGAGCACGCGGGGGCGGTCGCCGGCATGGTGCTCAAGCGAATCCGAAACCACGAGCAGGCCGGCATCCCGGGCGGCCGCCAGGCTGTCACGAGTCCAGACCACGGCGACCGAACCTGAGTCCGCGACTTCCGGTGCGGCCAGCAGGTAGCCGCCGTCCGGCTCCACGGCAGCCCCCTTCAGCGCGCCTTCCGTGAAGGTTAGCAATTGCTCGAGGCTCAGCCGGGGGGTTGTGGTTCCGGGCACTGGAGATTAGCGCCTGAGGAAGTTGTCCGAGATCAGGGCGTCCTGCAGCAGTGGAATCATGTCCAGCGCGGCACCCGTACCCAGTGCCACGCAATCCACAGCGTTCTCGGCCACCGCCACCGGGATGCCGGTCGTCTGCCGCAGCAGCTCGTCGAAATTGTGCAGCAGCGCGCCGCCGCCGGTCATGATTATCCCGCGGTCGATGACATCCGACACCAGTTCCGGTGGCGCCTGCTCCAGTACGCGGCGGACCGCGTCGGCGATCTTCTGGATCGGTTCCTTAAGTGCCGTGACAACATCCTCGGTGGTGACGGTGATGACCTTGGGCAGGCCGTTGATCAGGTCGCGTCCCCGCACTTCGATCGAGCGCACCTCGTCGGGACTAGTCACTATGGCCGAACCCACCTGGATCTTGATTTCCTCCGCGGTGCGGTCGCCGATGAGCAGGTTCTCCTTGTGGCGGATGTGGCGGATTATCGACTCGTCGAACTCGTTGCCGGCGATGCGCACGGACTCGCTGACAACGATGCCACCCAGGGAGATGATTGCGACGTCGGTGGTACCGCCGCCGATGTCGACGATCATGGAACCGGTGGGTTCCGCGATGCGCACCCCGGCGCCTATGGCGGCTGCCAGCGGCTCCTCAATCAGGTAGGCGCGGCGTGCACCGACTTCACGGGCGGCCTGCAGCATCGCCCGGCGTTCCACTTCGGTGACGCCCGAGGGCACGCACACCATGATGTGCGGCTTGAACCAGCGGCCCGGCCCGGTCACGACCTTGCGCATGAAGGCCTTGAGCATCTTCTCGGTCAGGTCGTAGTCGGCGATCACACCATCGCGCATCGGCCGGTTGGCGATTATGTTGCCCGGGGTGCGGCCCAGCATGCGGTAGGCCTCGTCACCGACGGCCTTCACGTCGTTGCTGCCCCGTGAGGTGGCAATCACGGACGGCTCGCGCAGCATGATGCCCTTGCCCTTCACGAAGATCAGGACGGTGGCGGTACCAAGGTCGACTCCGATGTAGTGCTGCCAGGGTCTGAACATCAGGCCCCCGGCACCTTTGGGGCATGAAGGTGCTTGTTCGGGTTTTTGGGGTTGAAATCGCTCATCAGGTCGCGCTGAGTATAACGCAGCATCAGTCAGTCTTACAGGCCGAAATGAGCACTCTCACAGGTAGCTGGCCACTGCCGGCAGGCCACTCGCCGCCTGCCGTGCCAGCCAGGTCGCGGCGGGGGGACCAGCGTCCAGAACCTGAAGGTCACTGGCTTCAGCCAGCAGGTACAGGTCCGCCGCGGGAAGCTTCCTGGGGACCTCCAGGCAACTCACCCGATCCGGCCCCCGCTCGTAGAGTCCCGCGTAGACGTTGCCGCGACGGGCGTCCAGCGTCAGCCAGCCGCTTGAACCGGGTTCAAGCCTGTTCCAGGCGGCGGCCTCCAGGCTGTCGCCCCCGGACAGGAGTGCGTTCAGCCCGCTGGCCAGGCCCTGGGCACTGGCGATTCCGACGCGCAGACCCGTGTAGGAGCCGGGGCCGGTGCCCACGCCGATGGCGCTGACGGCGGCCAGCTCCTGCCCGGTTTCCGCCAGCAGCTCCTGCAGCAGCGGCAGCAGGAGTACGGCGTGGCGGCGCTCGGCCAGTACCTCACGGAGACCCAGGTCCCGGTTGGTGGCAGGATCGTGCAGCGCCAGGCAGAGCCAGTCGGTCGCGGTGTCGATGCCCAGGTGAATCACGCGGCCTGCACCAGTTCCGCGGTGCGCTCATCGTCCGCCGGACCAGGGCGGAGGCTGAGTACTGTGGCCCCGGGATAGAGCGGTGCCAGGCCGGCACCCCATTCCACGGCCACCAGCCTCGAGTTGTCCAGGTAATCGTCCAGGCCAGCAGCCAGGAGGGCCTGCACATCCGGCAGACGCCAGGCGTCGATGTGCACCAGGGTGCCCTGCGGCGTGGGGTACTCGTGGATCAGGGTGTAGGTGGGGCTGCTGACCGATGCGTCGCTGCCCAGTTCACTTGCCAGCAGGGCCACCAGGGTCGTCTTGCCGGCACCCATCGGACCGTCCAGCAGGAGCAGGGAACCTTCAGGCAATCGCGCGAGCACTTCCCGTGCCAGCTGCCTGGTGTCACTGAGCGAACGCAGAATCATCCAGTAGCCCGTGCAGCCCGTCCAGCTGCTGGCGCACGCGGTGCAGTACAAGGCTCAGCGTGGCCGGAACCCCGACGATCACCAGCAGCCGGTGATTGTTCGCGGGCCAGGCAACAGCCAGTATCCGGCCGGGCAGCTCCAGCGTCAGCAGTTCCAGTCGACCGGCGGACAGCGAGCTGCCCAGTTCAGTGACGTCGCCCTCCAGTACACCGAGTGCATCCACCAGGCCGGCCACCTCGGAAGTGAAGTTGCCACCCAGCGGTTCCGCGCCCCTGAGCAGAAGCAGCTGCTCGACGCCTCGCTCGGTTGAAAGTTCACCGAGCAGCGAATCCAGGAGGTCGTTGCCGCTCCGCAGCCGGACCGGGGCCGGTGTCCCATTCGTGTCCGCTTCGGGCCGGACGACAGGCGCCGGACTGAGCCCTGGCGTGCCGCCGCCCAGCAGCTCGTCCAGGATGTTCGCGCTCACCAGCTGGTCGGCGATGTTGCGGGTCGCCTCGAACTCGCCCCTCAGCTTCTCGAGCAACTGCTCCGCCTGTTCCAGTGCCGCGTTGAGCTGCAGCTTCAGGTTGAGTGAAAGCTGCGGAAACCGCTCCAGCTGGGCAGCTATGTGCTGGAGTATGCGGCGGACCGTGACCACGTCCTCGCTGTTAAGCCGCTCCACCTGGGCAAATGTCCCGAGCGCCGCCGCGGTCCTGCCCGCCATGCTGTCAAGCCGCTGGCCCAGGCTGGCCCGGATGTCCTCCAGCCGCAACCAGAGACTGTTGAGGTCAAGGCTGTCATCCTGGTCGTCCAGACGGGACTTTGCCTGGATGACCTCACTGCGCAGTTCCTCCAGTTCAGGAGAAGATCCGGCGGGCAGCTGCCTCAGCTCCTGCTCGAGCTGGAACAGTTCATTGAGCTGCGACTGCCTGCCGTCCAGTTCCAGCGCGGCCAGCTTCCTGGCGTCGGCCATCTCTGTCCCGTCGTGCATTGTCCTTCGCATCACGTCGAACTGCTCACTGGCCAGTTCATGCAGGTTCCTGATGTGGCGGATATCCGCCGGATCGGGCAGGGTGGTGGCGAGGATGCCGTTGGCAACCTGGAGAGCCTGGCGCAGCTGGCCCGTGCCGACCGGTGTCTGCATCGCACCCTCATCGGCCGCGATTGCGCCGAGTTCACGGGTGAGCGCCGTGCGCTCCTGAGTGAAGGCCTCCTGGAGTGCCAGTTCCAGAGCGGTTATAGCCTCCGCGGCGGATTCACCGCCCACGATCCTGTTCCGCAGGTCGCCGAGTCGCTTCGCCAGATTGTCGCGCAAAGCCAGCAGGTTGGCGTGCTGCAGCTCGAGCTGGTCCAGCCGGTGAGCCTCGTTCTCCAGGTCGAGGCGGCGCAGGCGCTCATTGACCTCTTCCGGCAGCAGTTCCGCAGTTGCCACCAGGTCTATTTCCTCGCCCGGCTCCGCGGTGGAGTAGACGCTGGACTCAAGGAGTTTGCGCAGGTCCACGCTCAGGAGGCGGGCCTGATCGATTTCTGCCGGCATGAGCAACCGGTTCTTCTGGCCCTCCCGGATCCTGGTCACCAGGTTCTCCAGGCGCCTGACGCGCGGGCCGCCCAGGCTGCTCAGCCGCTCCTGTGCCTCCTCCAGTTCAGCCAGTTCGCCCGCTTGCAATACCAGCTGGTCCTCTAGCTTCTGCCTGATCACGCCCAGCTGGTCGCGCGCCTCGGCAAACAATCCTGCGACCTCGCTGCCCGACTCGGCCTCTTCCTCCACCAGCTGCAGCTGGGCCCGCAGTTTCTGCACTTCCGGCCATTCGAAGTAGAGGTTGAAGGGTCGCAGGGCGGCGTTGAGTTCAGCCAGGTCGGTGCGGATCTTCTCCCCGAATGCAGGGGTCTGGTGCAGCAGGCGCTCTTCGGGATCGAGGATGCGTTCCAGCATGCCCGCCACCGCTTCCTCCGCCTTGCCGGCGGGCAGCAGGGCCTGCAGCTGACGAAGCATGGGTCCACGCAGCAGCGTCTCCAGGTCGGCCACAGTCACGTCCTCGGGGGTGCGTCCCAGGTAGGCCAGGCCATCCTTGAGCGACCTGGATACGACGCGGGGAGGGAGAACCTGTTCGAGCTCCCTGATCACCGCCTGGTACGCTGCATTGGTCACGCCTGCCCCCGTCCCCCGTGCAGCCTAGAACTCCTCGTCCCAGTCCACGAGCGTTTTCGTCTCGGACTTGCCCTCGGCGCGTGAGCGGCTGAACAGGCGCTTGCCGCCGCTTTCACCGCCGAACAGGCCGAACTGCTTGCAGATACCGTAAAGGCCCGTGGCCAGCAGGATTGTTGCGAGCAGCACGAGCACTAGCAGCAGCAGCTGCTGCAGCGCACCGTCCAGGCTCAGCCAGGCACCGGCCTGGAGCAGCGCAGGGACGCCCGCCAGGTGGCCCACCAGTTCAAGCAGGGCACCCAGACCGCCCAGGATCACCGGGAGCAAGAGCAGGAACAGTCCCGCGCCTATCAGACTCCAGTTCCGGTTGCCGCCACCGAAGGCGAGCCGCAGGAAGGTCAGCGGCAGGATTGTCAGCAGTGCCACCAGGATGAGCAGCACCATGCGTGGCCAGCCGCTGGTCCAGCCGGCGCTGCCTGCCTGGACCGAGTCGGCAAGGCTGCTGCCTGCAGTGCTGCCGATGCTGGCGAGCAGACCGGTCAGCGCCTGCAGTTCGACCGCCCGGATGGCTGGTGAGGCGGACAGCCGCTCCAGCAGCTCGCGGATGGAAGTGTCGAGCGTCGGATCAGCGCGTGAGGCAAGCGGCGCCAGGTTCGCCTGGTAGAGGGTTTGAAGCTGGGCAAGATGCTGCCGGGCGGCCGCCTGGTTGCCGCGGAAGGCTGCATCAGAAGCGCGGGCAGTGAGTTCCAGCCCGGTGCCCAGCAGATCCGCAACGCTGGTGAAACCGCGGTTGTGCAGCTGCAGGGCCAGGTTTTCGCCGGCCTGGCCGCGCAGGCCGCGGCGACCCAGATCGTTGAGCAGGGAGTCTATGGCGAGCTGTTCCTGCTCGGCCAGCAGGTCGGCGCGCAGCGTCTCGACATCCGCGGGTGCCGCTGCCGGGGCGGGTGTGATTTCCGTTTCGTCTCCTGAAGCCGCTTCCTCGCCAGTCACCGGGTCAGCCGGCAACTCGGGCGCCGCTTCCTCCGCTACAGGTGGCGCCACTTCTGCCGGCTGCTCCGCCACTGCGGGCGGACTTGCCGGTTCCGGTTCGGCTACCGCTGCCGCAGCTTCAGCAGCTGGTTCCACCTCCGGCTGTGGCTCCTGAAGTTGCTGGGCGTCCGCTGCCGGCGGCTGGTCCGCGGCTGGCGGCTCGCCCGCTTCGGCGGCACCGAGCCCGGCCAGCGTCCCGGTGAGATCGGCCGCACCTGCAGCCACGGCTTCCGCATCGCCCGCCACCACTGCCGTGATGAGTTCACTGAAATCGGCATTCAGGCTCGCTGGCGTCTGCGGGGCGTCCTGCAGGCTCAGTGACATGCCGTAGGCGCCCGCCAGCGTCACATAGGCGTCTTCCTGGCTTTCGGGGAACTGCGTCTGCATCACTTCGATGCGGCTCGCCATGTTGCGGGCGAGGCCCGCCTGGTAGGTGCGCAGCAGCTGTTCGAGGCTGCCCGCGGCCTCCAGGCCGTCGAGGGTCGCGCCGTCCAGGCCGAGCTCGCTGGAGAGCTGGCCCAGGCCCGGGCGCGCGCCTTCCACACTGCCGCCCGCAAGCGACCTTTCCAGCAGTGCACGCTGGAAGCCGCCGCGCAGCACAGCCACCTGCACCGCCAGGTCCGTCCGGCTCTGGTTGCGGATTGCCAGCCTGGCATTGTCGAAGATCTGTTCCATGGCCGTGACCAGGTTGCTGCTGTCTGTGTCCCGGGCGACCAGCCGCATGGTGCTGGCGGCAGATTCCAGCGCATCGAGGCTGGCCAGGTTGTCGACACCGAGCTGATTGACGCTCGCAACAAGGTTGTCGAGTGCCACGGCGTGGCGTTGCAGGGCGTCATCACCCTGGGCAGCTGCCAGCAACGGGATGGCCGCCCACAGCAGTGTGACGGTCAGCAGGCGCAAAGCGCGTCTCATGTTTCCTCCTTGTTGCGAACCAGGTCCTTGAATGAAGTTACCACTGCGCCCACGTTCAGCTCGGGCCTTCCTGTCAGCAGCAGGGCGTCACTGCCCCACGGGAACAGCAGCAGGCTGGAATTGGCGGTGGCCACGTAGAACAGCTGCAGCGGGCCGCTCCTTGTGAGAAGCGAGAGAGCCATTCTCCCGAGTCGTGACAGGCTTGCGACATCGCCCGACCCGCGCGAGAATTCCGTGGCACCGCTTGCCCGGACAGCAGCCACCAGTGTGACGTTGTCGATTGCGGCCAGCCGCAAAACGGCCTCCTGGAGATCGGCCGGGGAATTGACGCGCGTGCGCACGAGTTCCGTGCGCACGCCACTGACCACGCGGGCGGTCCGGCTCCTGGCAACCTGGGCAGAACCGGGCTGGGCGGAGCTGGTACGGGGCGCAGCGCTCATGGGCGCCGGTGAGGGCCCGCCGTCTTCCAGACCGGCTGCCAGCGCTTCCAGATTGCGCTCGAGGCCGCCCCGCGGCAGGATACTGTCCAATTCGTCAAGAACCGGCCCCAGCAGCAGTGCCTTCATCTGCCTGGCCCGCACCCGGGAAGGTTGCACACCCGCGTCGGCAAGCGCCTTGTCCAGCACCCGGGTGGCAGCACCAGCGGACACGAATGCCGCAAGGCCCCGCTGGGTTCGGAGATAGACCGGATTGGGGGCTGCCTCAGGCACAGTTACCCACTTTAGGCCGTGAAGGGCGTCTCAGGCTGTGAAATTTCAGCTTAAAGACCGCGCTTCCGGGGCGCCCAGTGCCGCCTGGATGCCGCTGGCGATGCGGAATGTCTCCGGGTAACGCATCCGCGCCGGACCTATCAGGTTCAGCTCTGCGCGCATCTTGCCGAAACGCAGTGCGGCCCGGACCCTGGCGGTGCTGTCGGCCAGTACCAGGTCCAGCTCCGGGCTGTTAGGCAGGGAACTGCCGGGTGATTCAACCGCGTGCACTGCCAGCTTGAGGAAATCCGGGTCCTGTGCCTCAGGCTCCGCCAGCAGGTTGCCAAGCCCGTGGCTGAAGTGCTGGGTCGGATTCAGGTTCGCTGCGGCTGCCGCCAGGGCCAGGAGCGTGCGGTGCAGGTCACCTTGCCGCTGCCGGGCAAGCTGCTCGATGGCCGTACCCAGGTGCTCCAGCGGTACGGAAAGCTGGCGCAGGCTCCTTTCCGCCTCGCCGATGGTGTCTTCTGTCGGCATCGGCGACAGTTCCACCACCTGCTGGCGGACGAGTCCGTTCTCCAGGATGACGACCGCCAGCAGTCGCTCCGCCGCCAGCACGCTCAGGTGGATCTGCAGTGCGTGGACGTTGCCGTCCGACGGCAGGCGCACGACGACAGCGTAGCCCGACAGTTCGGCCGCCAGCCTGGCGATGCCCTGCAACAGGTCGTCGCCATGTACGGCGTCGATGCGCGAGCGGATGAAACGAAGTTGCCAGCGCGGCAGGCTGCCGGGCGGGATGAACGAACTGGCATAGAAGCCCAGGCCGCCGAGTGACGGGATCCGGCCCGAGGATACGTGCTGCTGCTGCAGCATGCCCTGTTCCTCCAGGGCGGCGAACTCGTTGCGTACAGTGGCGCTGCTGACCGCCAGTTTCTCCGCCACAAACTGCGAGGCGACAGGCCTGGCCGTGGCTATATAGGCCTGCGCCACCAGATTGAGGATGTTATGGCGCCGCTGACTCAGCATGCACCATGATACTCCGTCCGCTCAGCCGGCGGCCAGTTGCAGGACGCGGAGGAACTCGGCTTCCCGCACCGGCTGGATGCTCAGCCTGTTGCCGCGGTGCAGCAGCGCCATGCCTTCTAAGGCTTCTTCCTCGCGCAGTTCGGCGAGCGTGACAGGGCGTTCCAGCTTCCTTACCGCCTTGATGTCAACCAGGAACCAGCGTGGGGAGTCCAGGCTGGCTTTCGGATCGAAATAGCGGCTTTCGGGATCGAACTGGCTGGGATCGGGATAGCTGTCACTTGCGACCTCGGCGACGCCGATGACTGCGGGACTTGCGGTCTGCGAGTGGTAAAAGAGCACCGGGTCACCCGGTTTCATGTCATCGCGCATGAGGTTCCGGGCCTGGTAGTTGCGGATTCCGTCCCACATGGTGGTGCTGTTCGCTGACCTGACAAGGTCATCCCACGAGAAGCTTCGTGGTTCACTCTTGAACAACCAATAGTTCACTGAAAGGTTCCCTTCATTCCTCAGCCGGTTCCTCCGGCGGAATGACAATCGTGACCGCAGTGGAGCGGTCCTGGGGTACCCGGACGGTGACGGGCGCCGATATCCGTCCCTGGAAACGCCCCTCGAAGATCCAGGTGCCCTCGGCGTCGAGTCCCATGCTGCGCGGAGCGGTCCCCAGTTTGGTGTTGGGCCTGAGTCCCGCCGCTTCCGGACTTTCGAGCACGAACAGGTCGACAGGCGGCAGATTCGTCGGTTCCACCAGCACATCGATGATGTAGATGATCGGCTGGGAGAGTGGTTCCGGCACGCGCTCGCGCTCCTGGTTGCGCAGGTAGACGACCAGGGCGATCAGGACCGCGCTGAGGATCAGCAGCGCCGTGAACATGATTATCCGGCGGCTGTTGCGCTCCGGAGGCAGTCCGGGACCGGAATCCCATTCGTGTTGCCCCGAGCCCCGGCCGGTTTCACGGCTGGGACCGGGACCAGGCGCAGGTTCCCGGTCCTCAAGGCGTTTCAGATACGAGGAGCTGCCACCCGCAGGCGGTTGGGCCGGCTCACGCTGGGCGGTGGCGGCCGGCTTGAGCCTCTCGCTGGCGAAGGCGCTGCTGGGCCGGAAAACCGCGCTGTCCGGTTCGGTGCCGGCGTCATTCACTTCCGCTGCGAGGCCTGCCTCGACAGATTCCACTTCCTCAGCCACAGGCGCCTGCGGGGCCGGCTGCGGCTGACTTACCTGAGCGGGGTCGTACTCCAGTTCGATGTCCAGGGCTTCCAGTCCCGGGTTGCTGTTTGCCGAGCCGAAGTCCAGGTCGCTGTCTTCAGGCCCGGCGAAACTGTCCCAGCCAAGATCCAGCCCGCTCGTGTCCGGCCCGCTGGCGTCCGCGTCCGCCTCCTCCGCTGCGACCGCCTCCGGCTCCGCGACTACTTCCGGCACCGGGGCCGAGGCATTGGCCAGCGGGGTGGCTGCTGCGGTGACTTCGCCCCGCAGCAGGATGTCCTTCAGTCTCGAGAGCAGCTGTTCGGCAGTTGCCTCCGGGGCAGCCTCGAGCTCCGCGAGCAGCGCACCGAGAGACGGGTTCTGCGAGTGCCCCAGCTGCCGGACACTGCGCGCCCAGGCGCGGACGTCTTCGCCCGGCTCAGGCCGCCCCGTGTGCCACGGAACGCCGAAGCCCTCCAGCACGACCGAGTCGCCGGCAAGCAGGAAACGCGAAGGCGTCAGGTCCCCGTGCGTGACCCCCGCTGCGGCAGCGTCCGCCAAAGCCCGGGCCGCGTCCAGGAGCTGCAGGTTGTCAAGCGGCTGGTTGCCGGCGGGCACCAGCGCGCTGCTCCACGACACCACCATCACGCCGCCAACATCATCATCGCGCCAGGCAAGCAACCTGGGCAGGTACTCGCTGTCAAGCCTCGCCAGTGCCGGGTCTGGCTTGCCCTGGAAGCGGTAGATGAGTACGGGAAGTCCGGTGACGGGATCCACACCCCGGTAGCTGCTTACGTTGGACGTTTCCTGATAGAGCGATTGCGCCTGGTAGCGGGTCCTGTCGCTCATGCCGTGCCAGGCCAGTCCACTGCCAACCAGGCTGTCGGGATTGCAGTCATTGCCAGCGAGTATAGCAATGCGGACGGTCGGTCACAGCGCCGCTTGTGCGCCTTACAGGCTGCTGCTAGGCTGCAGGTACATGAATGAATCCACAGAGAACAGCATCATGGCCGCCCTTGCGCAGGTCACCGATCCTGGACTGGGCCAGGACCTGATAAGCCTGGACATGGTCCGGAAAGTGAGCGTGCAGGCAGGCCGGGCTGCGGTGACGGTCGTACTGACCAGTCCGTCAAGCCCTCACAAGTCGCAGCTGGAAGAGGGCATCCGCGGCGCAGCCCTGGGCGTGCCTGGTGTGACCGCGGCCGACGTGTCATTCGAGTACCTGGTGCAGGACGTACCGCAGGAAGCCCTGCCGGGCGTCAAACACGTGATCACTGTCGGTTCCGGCAAGGGTGGCGTCGGCAAATCCACCGTGGCTGCGAACCTGGCTGCTTCACTGGCGCTCGAGGGCGCCAGCGTCGGGCTTCTGGACGCGGACATATACGGTCCCAGCCAGTCGAAAATGTTTGGCGTGGAAGGGAAGCGGCTGCTGGCGGACGACGAGAAGCGGATACTGCCGCTCAGCAGCCACGGCGTCAGGATTATCTCGATTGCCAACCTGGTGGAGGACGGACAGGCACTCACCTGGCGCGGGCCGATCCTGCACGGCACGCTCACGCAGATGCTCAACCAGACGCTGTGGGGTGAACTTGACTACCTGATAGTCGACATGCCCCCCGGCACCGGTGACGTGCACCTCTCACTCACCCAGCTGGTGACGGTCAGCGGCGCCGTGCTGGTAACCACCCCGCAGGAGGTCGCCATGCTGGATGTGCGCCGTGCCTACAGCATGCTGCGCAAGACCCACGTACCCGTGCTGGGCATCATCGAGAACATGAGCTGGTATGAGCTGCCGGATGGCCAGCGTGATTACATCTTCGGCCAGGACGGCGCCAGCAGGTTCGCCGAGGCCGAGCGGATCCCGCTGCTGGGTCAGATTCCGATCAGGACCGCGCTGCGGGAGGCGGGCGACGGTGGCGCGCCGCTCGTGATTGTGGATCCTGGCAACCCGAGCAGCATCCAGCTGCGCCTGAGCGCCAGGCAGCTCGCTGCCCAGATCAGCAGCCAGTCGCGGATGACGCTGCCGGTGATGGGTGGCTGACGGGCACAGGCTGCTATAAGCTGTGCGGGTATGGAGGTTGAAGCCGCATGAGCGACAGCAGCACGAGTGACACGGGCGGGCAACTGGAACTGGCCAGTGCCTACAGTCCGAAACAGGTGGAAGACAAATGGGCAGGACGCTGGGCCAGCGAGCCTTTCGCGGCCGATGCCGACTCCGGCAAGCCCGGTTATACGATTGTCATACCGCCGCCAAATGTCACCGGCAGCCTGCACCTGGGCCATGCCTTCGACAACACCCTGATAGACACGCTCATCCGCTACCGCAGGTTGCAGGGCTTCGAGGTCCTGTACCAGCCGGGGACGGACCATGCCGGCATCGCCACGCAGATCGTCGTGGAAAGGGAGCTTCGCAAGGAGGGCCTGAGCAGGCACGACCTGGGACGCGACGCGTTCATAGGCCGCGTGTGGCAGTGGGTTGAAGAGTCCGGCGGCCAGATCCTGGAGCAGCTGCACCGACTGGGGGTGAGCGCAGACTGGACGCGCACACGCTTCACGCTGGACGAGAGCCTGAGCCGCGCGGTCAGGCGCCAGTTTGTGGAGCTCTACCACCAGGGCAAGATTTTCCGCAGCGAACGCATCGTCAACTGGGACCCGGTCAGCCAGACCACCCTCTCGGAACTGGAAGTGAAGCGCGAAGAGAGGCAGACGAGCATCTGGACGCTGGCGTACGAGCTGGAAGGCGGGGGCGAGATCCTCATCGCCACGGTACGCCCCGAGACCATCTTCGCGGATTCGGCCATTGCGGTGCATCCGGAGGACACTCGCTTCCAGGGCCTGGTCGGCCGCAAGGCCCGCATCCCGTTGACGGACCGTTTCATCCCGGTGATTGCCGACGACGCCGTCGAGAAGGACTTTGGCACCGGTGCCCTGAAGATCACGCCGGCGCATGACCCTACGGACTTCGAGATCGGCGAGCGGCACGAGCTGCCGCGCCCGTCGGTTATCGACCTGGAGGCCAGGCTTACAGGTGACCTGGTGCCAGCCGAGTTCCGCGGTCTGGACCGGTTCGAAGCCAGGCCCCTGGTTGTGGCGGCGCTTGAGGCGGCCGGCGCGCTCCGGGAAGTCAAGGCGCATACCGTCTCACTGGGCCTCAGTGAACGCACGGGCGAGCCTGTCGAGCCGATAGTTTCGCTGCAGTGGTTCTATGACACGTCCGAGGCGGCGGCCAGGGCACTGGCGTCGCTGGAGGCCGGCGAGATGCGGGTGCATCCGGAGCGCTACACCAGGGTGAACGCCGACTGGCTGGGCAAGCTGCGACCCTGGAACATCTCCCGCCAGCTGTGGTGGGGCCACCGCATACCTGCGTGGTACGACCCGGAGGGCAACATCTACGTGCCGCCGGCTGAGGATCCCGACTTGGACCCCACCGAGGACCCCCGTTACAGCCACCTGGAACTGAGGCAGGATGTCGACGTTTTTGACACCTGGTTCTCCAGCAACCTCTGGCCGTTCTCTACCCTCGGCTGGCCCGACACCGGGGACGCCTTCCTGAACAAGTTCTATCCGACGTCAACACTGGTCACGGGTTACGACATCCTGTTCTTCTGGGTGGCCCGCATGCAAATCGCCGGCTTCGAGTTCACAGGGCAGGCGCCGTTCCGGGACATCCTGCTCCACGGCCTGATCCTTGACAGCGAGGGCCGCAAGATGTCCAAGAGCCGGGGCAACGGGGTCGACCCGCTGACGACCATCGATGAGTACGGGGCGGACGGTCTGCGCTTCGCCCTCTGCCACATGTCCACGGGCGGCCAGGATATCCATTGGGATGACCGGCGGGTTGCGATGGGACGCAACTTCAGCAACAAGCTGTGGAACGCCACACGCTTCGTGCTGCTGAACCTGGCTGAGGCGCCGGCCGCGGGACTGCCCCCCGCCGCGGAACTGTCGCTGGCGGACCGCTGGATCCTGAGCCGCCAGCAGCAGGCAGTTGCCGAAGTCACGCGCCACCTGGACGCCTTCGATATCGGGCAGGCGGCCCGTGTGGCTTACGACTTCGTGTGGAGCGAATTCTGCGACTGGTACCTCGAGGCCGTCAAGCCTGCGCTCAAGGCCGGGGATCAGGCAGCACCCCGGGTGCTCCGCTTCGTCACCGCGAACGTGCTGCGGCTTCTGCACCCGTTCATGCCGTTCATCACGAGCGAGCTGTGGGAGGCACTGGGTGTTTCCGACCGGCAGCTGGCACTGGACAGCTGGCCGGAGGGCGACGAGAGTCTTGTCGATTCCGCTGCCGAAGACGACTTCGGGCTCCTGCAGTCAGCCACGGCAGCCATCCGCAACCTGCGAGCCGAGGCCGGGCTGGACCCGCGGCAGGCGGTGGACGTTCACCTTGGCGGCGAAGCCGCAGCAACCCTGCACGCCGCCGCTCCGCTGCTTGAGGCGCTGGCCCGTGCCCGGGTGGTGACCGGAGAGCCAACCGGACCGGTCCTCATGCAGCCCGTGGCTGGCGCCGAGCTGAGGCTGCCGCTGCAAGGGCTCGTCGACATTGGCGACTGGCGGACCAGGCAGGAAAAGCGGCTCAAGACACTCGTGGCGGATGTGCAGAAGGCGGAGCGCAAGCTCTCCAACCCCGGCTTCCTGGAAAAGGCAGCTGCCACGGTCGTCGAGGCCGAACGCGCGAAGCTTGACGTGAACCGCAGCCTGCTGGAGCGGCTTGAGGTCAGCCTGGAGCAACTGGACAGGGGCTGAGCTGACGGACGCGGAGGGCTGGCCGCCGCCGCGTCCGCCATGACTGGGCTACCTGCCCGTGACGGTCAGCCCTGGAGCCGCAGTCCGTTGTACTGGTTGGCAGCGCTCTCAGGGCCGTCCAGCAGGCAACGCTCCACGGCATCAGCTGCCGTGGCGATTACCTCCGCCAGCAGCGATTCCTCATCCGCGCGGAACCGGCTCAGCACCCAGTTGGCAGTCTCCCAGCCTGCAGGCGTGCCGGAGATTCCCAGTTTCAGGCGCCAGAAGTCCTTGCCGATGCGGCTGATCGTGTCCTGTACTCCCCGCTGACCACCGGAGCTGCCTGAATGTCGGAAGCGCAAGCGGCCCAGTTCCAGGTCCAGGTCGTCATGAACGACCAGCAGCTC
>CAYMUK010000024.1:0-18637 GCA_964393655.1 uncultured bacterium
GCCAGCAGCCAGTGCCTCACGCGCCCGGATCCTGCTGGGCGCCCGGCAGCGGGTCAATGCCCGGCCGGCGCCTGAGCTGATCTTCCAGCTCGTCCATCCTGTCGCGCATTCGTGTCTCGAACGAGGAGACGTCCTCGCGCATGCTCACTTCCAGTCGCGAGTTCTCGTCACGCACCTGCTGGGCTACATGCTCCAGGTTCAGGCGCACGGATTCGCCCAGCTCGGCGATCTCCTCGAGTCGCCGCTTGTCCAGCCGCTGCTGCAGCCTGTGGATCATCTGCTCCTGCTGCGTTATCTGCCGCAGCTGCACTGCACGGTCGAACAGCGAGACCAGGAAGAACACCAGGCTCAGGCCTATGGCGATGAACAGCAGCACCAGACCCAGTGGCAGGTCAATGGTGGTGAAAAACAGGTTCACGGGCTGGATGGCGAACAGGGCCTGCCAGTTCACGGCTGCGAAGGCGGCTCCCACCAGGACGACGATTGTGATAAGGATGCCCTTGAGTCTCATTGTCCCGACTTTATCAGGCGCCGGGACACCCTTGCGCTGCGCCGGCTCCACAGCAACCACTCGCCGAGGAACAGCAGCGGCAGGAGCAGGAGCAGCAGGCGGGTCAGATTGCTGTCACCTGCCGGGGCAGTCAGCGCGGCAGCGGGTTCGGACCCGGTCTCGGCAGCCACGGGGCCAGGCAGCCGCGACTCCGCCGCACTGAGCAGGCTCGCCGTCAGCTGTCCGCCGGGATAGACGTAGACTCCGGGAGCCCGGGCCCGGTCCACCGGCTCGCCGGCAAGCGTGGCGCCCGCAGGAAGGGGGTCGCCGAGCCTGAGTGAATCCTGCCCCCGGAACGAGCGGATGATGTTGGCTATCAGTGTCGGGAACGCCGGTCGGTAGACAAGGTCGCTTTGCGCCGGATCGAAGCCCAGGTGAACCAGTCGGCGGCCCTCTTCCCCCCACGCGAGAATCACCGGCCGGAAGTCAGAGCTCCGGGCGAGAACGCGCTGGCCATCCAGATCCTCGGGTTGCCAGGCCGGGTCCAGGCCGACCTGGGCGCCCTGCAGGTCCACGAACCGGAGCAACGGATCGGACTGGTCCCAGTCGCGCACCAGGCGGTATTCGGCGCGGGCGCTCCGTCCTTCGAACAGCAACACGTTGGCGGAGGGCAGGCTTTCAGTGAATGTGCCGCTCCGGGCCACTATCACGTCAGCGGCACCCGCGCTCGCTGACTCGCTGAGGCCGGGGACGGCGGTGAGCGCCCGGCGAAGCGGCTCGGATTCGTCCCGCATGAAGTAGCGCAGCTGGCGACTGCCGGCCCAGGCTTCGTCATCCAGCTGCAGCGCATCGGCTTCAGGCGGCACCACACTTGCCCGGAAGACACCGACCTCGTCCAGCACCGGGAAAGTGACATTGCCCTGCCCCCCTGCTGGCACCAGCACCTGGGAGCTGCCTGCAGGCGTACCGTCCCGCTCAAGCTGCACCGTCACAAGTTGGGGTTGTGGCCAGGTCGAGGTGATTGCCACGAACGCCTGCTGCGGGCCGAGGTCGAAAGTGCTGATGCCGAGGTTGTGTCCTCCGCCGGCCACCCCGTGCCAGATGAAGCCGATGCGTGGCGGCGGCGGCTGGTCAGTGAACAGGTGGATTTCCGCATCGGGCCCAATACCCGCGGCCAGCTCCAGGGCACGGTCCAGGTCGGCACTTGCGTCCGTGGCCTGCAGGCTGGCGAGGGCCACCGAGAGGTCGCTGCCCGGGGCGCTGAGCGGCGCGAGCACGGTTGCGTCGCTGCCCGCGCGGACCAGCGCCACCCTGCCGCCTTCGCTCAGCAGGTCACCCGCCGCCGCGAGCGCCTTGACGAGCCGGACTCCGTCCGGATCCCGGGCCGCCATGCTGGCCGAGGCGTCGATCACCAGAATCCGGTCGGGGACCCCCTGCCCCACCAGCACGGGCTGTGCCAGCGCGGCGGCCAGGGCGATGATGGCCAGAATCTGCAGCAGGAGCAGCCACCAGAGTGCGAAGCGGCGTTGTTCGGTTGCCTTCTCGCGTGCCAGTTGCCAGAGGAACACTGCGGATACGAGTTGGTGCCTCCTGCGGTTCCGCAGGAAATGCAGCGCCACCACCAGGGGGATGGCCGCCAACAGCCACAGGTAGGCCGGGGCAAGGAAGTTCATCCGCCGGGCAACCTGCCTGCACCCATTGATTCACGACCAATCGCACTGCGCACTATCGCTTCATCCTCATTAACTTGGTAAACAGTCGTACCGGTATGTTGAAACCCGGTGGTTTTCTGACCTGCCTCGCGGCACGGGGCAACCTTCCTGAAATCCCGTTCAGCCACGACCGGAACGGCCCGAACAGCCAGTGGCAAGAATTCCCTGTCAGTGAATTCGCCCGGCGTTCTCACGCCCAGACTCTCCGACATGACGCTGTCCATCGCAACTGCACCGCAATCCGGCCCGGTGCAGCGGTTATGGAACGATTGTGAACAACTGCAGGCAACCTGTGGATAACCGGCCCCTCTTGACAAGCGAGCGTGGCGTCTGGTAGGGCCGCTCCGTTCGAAAAATCCTGTGAATCCCGTCCAGGACGGCATCCAGAAATTCGGGTCCGATGAGAGCACGGTCTCCCGAGTTCTCCACAGGCAGTTTTCCGACTGTGGATAACTGTGGATAAATAGGCCTTTTCCAGCGAATAGCCCATCAGTACACGTCCCCGCTTGTGGATACCGCTTCCTGTGCCGTCACGGCCGCCATGAAGCTCCGTACAAGGGACGGAGATTTAACGCCCGCTCTTTCCTCAACCCCGGTGGCCACATCGACCGCATACGGCCTGAATGTCCTGATTGCCAGTCCCACGTTCCGGGGGTTGAGTCCGCCGGCAAGGATAAGTCGTGGCAGCCCCGCCAGACCCGCTGCCTCCTGCCAGTCGAATGTGAATCCGGATCCCGGGACCGGTGCGTCCAGCAGGATCCCGGCTCCGGGCCAGGCGGCCAGGTCCCGAGCCCGCAGCCCGGGACGGAACGCCACCGCCTTGATCACCGCATGGCGTTCCGCTACGCGCTGTACGAAAGCAGGGTCTTCCGCACCGTGAAGCTGGACGGCCTCCAGTTTCAGCCCGCCGGCGATGGCCAGAACCTGCTCCAGGGGCTGGTCGCGGAACACGCCGACCCTGTGCAGGAACGGCCCGGTGGCTGCGACGATGTCAGCAGCGACGCCAGGGTCAACGAGCCGCTTCGAGCCCGGAGCAAAAATCAGCCCTATCGCCGCCGCGCCGGCAGCCTGTGCCAGCAGGGCATCGTCAACGCTGGTGATGCCACAGATCTTTACCCGCATGACAGTCATTGTGGCACCTCGCGCAACTTCAGCGGCATGTGCAGGACGCCTGAAAGCAGATCGCTGCGCTGCTGGGCCTCTGCCACCTCCAGGCCGGCATCACCGCCGCTGAAGGCCTCAACCTGCACCACGCCGTCCGCCACCTGGCAGCGCAGTGCCCTGACCCGCTGCGACTTGCCACGCTCCAGGGACTCCGCCAGCCGCAACATGCCTGTGAGCAACTCCAGGCGCCGCTGGTCACCCTTGCGCAGCAGCGCGCCCAGCTCCTGTGGGGTCGGCCTGCCCTTTCGGTGATGCCGGGCTGTCAGGGCTATCAGGGCCAGCTGCCGGTGGTCGAAGCCGGGCAGTCCGCTGTTCAGGATGAGCTGTTCGCTGTGCAGGTGGTGCTCGAAGTAGTTGATGGCCACACCGATGTCGTGCAGCAGGGCCGCAGCGGACAACAGTCGCCGTTCCTCCGGACCCAGTCCATGAACCTCCTGCAGCTGGTCGAAGAGCATCAGTGCCAGGTCGCGCACGTGTTCATTGTGCCTGTAGTCCCCGGGGTACCTCCGCATCAGGTTCAGCACGCTGAACCCGCTCACCGAGGCCGTCATATGGCCGGGACTCTCCGGAAACAGGCGCGGGTAGAACAGCCCTTCGCGCATACCCTGGCCGCTGACAGTCACCTCAGCCACGCCACCTGCCTTCATGACGCCTGCCAGAACCAGCGCGCCGGCCACGATGATGTCCGCCCTGTCCGGGTTGAGACCCTGCACACGCCGTCTCTCGGCCAGGGACATGTCCGCCAGCTCCCGCACCTCACGCATGGCGGCTGCTGCAGTCAGCCGGTAGCCGTGCAGGATGCGCACCGGATACTGGCTGCGGACCTGGCGGATTCTGGCCAAGTTGCGGATGGTGCCGCCCATTCCCAGCAGCGGCAGGCCGCGGGGCAAGTCGGCCATGAACTTCTGCAGTGTCGAGTCGATGTGACCCGCCAGCGACGAAAGCTCGGACTTGCCCGGCGGATCGACGCGCAGGAACTCCTCGCTCAGCCGCACGGCTCCCAGCGGGAAGCTGCGGCCGCGCACGTAGCGGCGACCCTGCATGTAGCTCAGCTGGGCACTGCCACCGCCAATGTCCAGGACCAGCGCATCCTCATGCACTGAAGAATTCGCTGCGGCCAGTACACCGGCTGCCGCTTCCTGGTCGGCATCCAGCAGACTGAGCTCCAGGCCCGTCTCGGTGCGCACCCGCTGCAGGAACCCGGCGCCGTTCGCGGCGTCACGGACGGCGCTGGTGGCAGTGGCGATCACGTCGCGGATACCGGCTGTCCTGCAGTAGCTGGCGAACATGTCCAGGGCACAGATGGCGCGCTGCTCAGCAGCTGGCTGCAGGACGTGCCCACTGCCGGTCAGCCCCGAGTAGAGGCGGACGACCTGGCGCAGTTCGTCAAGCACACGGTAGCCGTGCCCCGGGACGTAGCCGAAGGCCACCAGGCGCGCCGTGTTGCTTCCCAGATCGATGACTGCGACACGGTCGAGCTCACCCCAGGCGAGCACCGCTCAGCCCACGGCCTTCAGATGCTGCAGCCGGAAGGACTCCTGCCCGCCGCTTACGAACACGGCATCGAAGCGGCAGTCCAAGTCCTCCGTGCCGAAACGCTTCAGCAGGAACAGGCGCGCTGTCCGCCTGATGCGGGCCAGCTTGGCAGCGTCAAGCGACTCCGCGGCGGAGCCGAAATCGTCCCGCAGCCGTTGCCTGACCTCCACGAACACCACCAGATTGCCTTCCTGCATGACCAGGTCCAGCTCGCCGCGGCGCTGCTGGTGGTTGGCTGCCAGGAACCGCATGCCAACTGCCTCCAGATGACAGCGGGCAAGCTGTTCAGCCCAGTGTCGGGGACGCGCAGGAGGTTCAGGCGGGCGTGACTTCGACCTGCTCCGCATCGGCCCAAAGTCCTTCCAGGTCGTAGAAGGAGCGCGCCTCGCGGCTCATCAGGTGCACGATGATGGCGCCGTAATCGACAAGGATCCAGCGGTCGGACGGGCCCTCCACGCCGCGCGGCAGTTCGCCTGCCTGCTTCAGCTTTTCGCGCACCGATTCCTCCAGCGCCTTGAGCTGCAGGGAGGATTCGCCTGTAGCCACGATGAAGTAGTCGAGCGACTCCGAGACCTTGCTCAGGTTCAGGACAGTGATGTCCTTGGCCCTGCGGTCATCCAGGATGTCCACTATCTGTTGCACCATATTCTCGAGTGTCAAAAGTCTGCTCCCAAATCTTGAGTTCCGGTTGCTTCACCGGATGGTTCCGCCAGGGCTTCGGCGGGAAGCCGTTCACCCCAGCCTGCTGTCAGCCGGGCGTCGGCGCCCAGTACCAGTTCCAGGTCGAATGTCTGTCCACCCGCGGTGGGCAGTCTGTCTATCTGCTGCCGGCTGGCGGCCAGCAACCCCGTGAAGAATTCGGTTTCGTCCCAGCTGGCAGCCGTGGCCAGCACGCGGGTCGGGTTGGGGTCCGGTTCACCGCTACGGAGCTGGATGCTGTCCTCCGGCACACCCAGCGCTACAAGCCTGTCCCTCATCCAGTCCTCCATCCCCTCCGAGCCACTGCGGTTGGTGACAAGCAGCTTCACATCCGGCGCCGCCGTGAAACTGCGTGCGGTACCACCATGCAGATCAGCCAGAAACTGCTCCACCTGCTGCGGGTCATAGTTCACCACCGCACCTGCCTCCGGATGCCGGTACTCCGCCGACACCGGCAGGGTAGCAACACTCGTGAGCTCAAGGTTGCCGAGTCTGGGCAGAAGCCGGGTGATGACGGCAAGATTGACGTTGGTGTCAACCTGCTCGATGTAGGCATCCAGCAGCTGCGGTACCGCTCCGGCGGCACGCAGGTTGAGCTGCTTCAGCCTCTGAAGTACGGCATAGACGGCGAGCTTGACGTTGTCAATGCGGTCGATATCTCCCCGGGCGGTGTCCCGGAACCGCACGAACCCGGCCGTTTCCTCGCCAGTCAACCGCTGCGGGCCGGCCTCGAGGTCAATGAGCAGTCCGGCGGCGCTGTCGCGGTAGTACATCCGGTAAGGCACGTTGATCTCTATGCCGCCAAGGGCGTCGACGATGCTTTCGAAGATGTTGACGTCGATGATCACGTAGTAGTCGACCGGCACGCCAAGGACATCCTGCACCGCCTCCCGCAGGCCGTCCGCACCCCGGTAGAGCAGCATCGCGTTTATCTTCGTCTGCCAGTCGGTCAGGTACAGGTCCCGCGGGACCGCCACCACGCTGAGCTGGTCGCCGACAATGTTCACGTAGAGAATCGTGTCGGTCCGGTTGCTCGGACGGAAGGTGCCGGGCCGGTCGCGGATGCATTCGCCGCTGACCCAGCGGCAGGCACTGGCAAAGCTGGAAGCGTCGAAATCGCGTCCTGCGATGACGAAGCTGGCCTGGAAATCCTCGCCGGCAGGGTTCACGAGACCCTGCTGCTGCACGGTGCGCGTCATGCGCTCAGGCTCACGTGGCCACCAGAATCCCAGCAGGCCGCCAAGGGCCACCAGGACGCCAAGCACCTGGAGCAGGCGGCCGCTACGGAGCAGTGTCAATCGCCTCATGAACACGCAGGGTGTCCGGATGGACGGGTTTGCCGACAGACAGCAGGTACTGGACCTTGGCGCGGACTGCCTTGCGGTACGCCGCGGCCAGATCGGTGAGTGCGAGTGCCCTGATGTCGGCGTTCACGTTGCGGCCGGGCTCCGACACGTCGGCAATGTAGAGGGCCACACCGATGCGGTTGGCCTCATCGACTCCGAACACGTGACCTTCGATGGCCTCGAGCACACGCTTGTCACTCACTCCCCACAGTTCCGCCATTCTACGACTGGCCCGTCCGTGAACCGTGAGAGGATGTTCCGCTTCAACGGGAACGCGCGCGGGCGCGAGTCTGAGCAGCTGCGCGGCGGGCAGTTCCCGCGCGGAATCGTGCAGGACAGCTGCCAGAAGTGTGGCCCGGACCTCATCCTCACTGAAGCCGTTGGCGCGGGCAATCTCCTCCGCCAGCGACGCTACCCGCAGGATGTGCCTGTACCTGTCAGCGCTGACCGCCTGCCTGACGCGTTCGCACCACGGCGCGATGCTGGGCCGGTTGCACGGCACGGGCAGGCCGCCTCCGTCAGTCGGCGTCCGGCCCGTCATCTCCATCCGGATCGTGGTCATCTTCGGGCAGCTCGTCGCCGCCCTCGAAGTAATCATCGTCTTCCACGGTGCTTTCCGCCGGTTCCTCGTCTGCCGCCACGGCTGTCTCATCGAAGTACTCGAAGACCGCGTCGCCCAGGAACACATCATCGCCATCCTTCGCGCCCGCCTGCTTGAGCGCCTTGTTCAGTCCCACCTTGCGGAAATGGTGCGCCAGGTAGGCCACGGCTTCGCGGTTGGCGGGATCGAAACGCGCCACCACCCGCTCCAGTTCCTGGCCGGTGACCAGCCAGCCTTCGGGCGTCTGCCTGACGCTTATTCCCGGGTCTGCCACCGCGATTTTCTCGATCTTGCGCTCGGGTGCCTGCGGCTTCTCCGGGAGCAGGTCGAACACAAGGTCACGAAGCTCGGTGATGCCGTCGCTTTCCAGCGCCGAGATGGTGATTACGGGCAGGCCGAAGCCGGCGAGTTCCCGCTCGGCGGCCTCGATCTCGGCGGACCCGGCAAGGTCTGTCTTGTTCAGGACGATGGCTGCCGGGAGTTCCAGCAGATCGGAGTCGTACGCTTCCAGTTCGGCCCGCAGCGCCCGGTAGTTGCTGACCGGGTCCTCGGCGATGTCGAGCACGAACAGGAGCAGTCTGGTGCGGGATATGTGGCGCAGGAATTCGAGCCCCAGACCCTTGCCCAGGTGTGCGTCCTCGATGATGCCGGGAATGTCGGCCATGGTGAACCGCTCGTGCTCCCTGGTCACGACCCCCAGGTTCGGTGTCAGCGTCGTGAACGGGTAGGAGGCTATCTCTGGCTTTGCATTGGAGATGGCGGCAAGCAGACTGGATTTGCCTGCGTTGGGAAAGCCGACCAGGCCGACATCGGCGATGGTGCGGAGTTCGAGGAGCAGACGCCTGTTCTCGCCTGGCGTTCCCAGTTCGGCGAACCGCGGGATGCGCCTGACCGAGTTGGCGAACGAGGCGTTGCCGCGGCCACCCTCGCCCCCCTTCGCTACCATCTGCCTTTCGCCGACCCGGGTCAGATCGGCAAGCGTCTCGCCGGTGTCAAGGTCCACTGCAGTGGTCCCGACCGGTACCTGCAGGACCAGGTCCTCGCCCCTGCGGCCGGCGCGCTTGCGGCCCTCACCCTGGCCGCCGGTGCCGGCGCGGTGCATGTTGCGCGGCACCATCCGGATCAGGCTGCTGGTGTCCTCGACGGCTTCCAGCCAGACACTGCCACCGTCGCCGCCGTGGCCACCGTCCGGGCCGCCACGCGGTATGTACTTCAGGCGCAGGAACGACAGGCCGCCGTCGCCGCCCTTGCCTGCCTGAACCCTGATTTCCATTACGTCACGGAACGCCATCTGTCCCTACCTCACCCTGCAGTCACGATACCGTGGCAGTCCGCCACACACGACAGTGCGCGGCCACAATGGGCCGCGCACCATCAGATATGGACTGACCAGGTTGCTCAGTCTGCGGAGATTGCCTGCTGCTCGGCCTGTTCGATGCTGATGAACCGGCCGCGCGCACCCTTGTTGTGGAAACGGACGACGCCGTCACGGAGTGCGAACAGCGTGAAATCGCGGCCACTGTCGACGTTGCGACCGGGCTTGAACTTCGCGCCGCGCTGACGGACGAGAATCGATCCTGCGCTCACGGTCTGCCCATCGAACCGCTTGACGCCGAGCCTCTTGGACTGGGAGTCGCGACCGTTCTTGGAACTGCCTGCGCCTTTCTTGTGTGCCATCTCGGTTACTCCTTCTTGCTGCTCAGGCGACGATCTCGGTTATCCGCACCCGGGTGAAGGGTTGGCGGTGACCGTTATGACGACGATAGTTGCTCTTGGCCTTGAACTTGTAGACGTGGACTTTGGCGTGGCGTCCGTTCTCGACGACCTCTGCCTTCACGCTGGCACCGGCGACGAGCGGATTGCCGACCTTGACTTCATCGCTGCCAATCATGAGGACCGGAAGCTCGACGACCTCGCCGGGCTCAGCGCCGACCAGTTCGACATCCAGAACGTCTCCCTGGCTAACCCGGTACTGCTTGCCACCGGTCTTGATAACTGCAAACATCTTCTCTACCTCCGTGAGTCAGCTGGTCCGGAGTGCCCACCAAACGTGCGTGGCAATGCTTCTCCGTGAACACTCCTGACCCGCTGCTGCGCGGAACAGGCCGCCAAGTGGACAATTATAGCTTCAGCCGGCTGCAGGTTGCAAGGGGCGCGGTTACCACACGCTGGGGCCGCCCACCAATGGCAGGGGCAGCCCCAGTAAGCATCAGCTCAGTCCCTCAGCGGGCGTCGACGCGGATGGTGTAGCGGCCGTCCGTCGTGAGGTTGCCGTAGTTGATCACGTCCAGATACCAGGTGCCCGCCTGGGGACTTGCGATGTCGATGGTCACCTGGCCGCCAGTCTCCTCGGCCCACATCCAGTAGTGCCAGTCGCCGCCTTCAGCGACTTCGGCGTAGGACTCGATTGGCGAGCCGAACTTGGCTGCCAGGTCCAGTACCGATACGGCGTCAAGCAGGATGGTCACGTTGGCGGTGCCGGCGGGAACCTGGAACTGGTAGGTGTGGTAGACGGATGAGGTCACGTCTTCCGGCTCCGCCATGAGGTTGCCGGCAACAGTCTGCCCAACTGGCAGGAAGCCCATGTCCCCGAAGGGTGCGGCGGCAGGATAGCTCACCGGCGCCACCGGCTGCTGCGGAGTGACCGGGGTCACGGGCGCCATTGGCGTTACCGGGGTGACGGGCGTCACCGGCGTGACAGGCTGCTGGGGCACGACCGGCACAACGGGGGTCTGCGGCGTTACCGGCAGCGGCGGCTGCGCGGCCTGGGTACCGGTGACGCTCACCGAGTACTCGATGGCACGACCGTACGCGTTGATCACATCCAGGTACAGCGGTCCGGCAGGCGGGTTGCTGATCGTGTGACTCGCGCCGGTGTCAACTTCCTCGTTCAGGTAGTCGACAGTTTCGTAATCGACGATTTCGGTCCCGAACCTGTAGGCGAAATCAATGTCGTCACTGCTGGTGACGCTGATGGTGATGGCGGGCTGTCCCGCCGGGATCGAGACCACATAGGCGTGCCAGGTCAGGCTCTCGACGGCTGGCGCCGCGGTCCTGGTAACGCTCTGGCCGATGGCCAGCGCACCCTGACTGCCGCTGGGAACGCCGGCGGTGGCGGGCGGGGTGACCGGAGTTGTGGGGGTGGTCGGCGTGACGGGCGGCGTCGGCGTGACCGGCGGCGTCTGCGGGGTCGCAGGTGTGGCTGGCGAACCTGCCAGGCTGGGGCGGACCACGTTGGCCACGTGCGGGCCAATCAGTGCCCAGGCCAGGGCAATGGGCCTGATGTAAAGCTGCTCTTCGTATGTCGCTCCGTCCAGGGTGTGGTAGCCGGCAGTGGGAATCCCAACCAGCTCACCTTGGTCATTGACCGCCGCGCCGCCGGAATTGCCGCCGGCGATCTTGGCGTCGGTCTTGATCCACTGGCGGCCGCCGGACTCCAGGTCCTCGCCGAGCCAGCCGCTCATGATGCCCTGCGTGAAGGTGATGGTGGAGCCGGAGATGCCGGGGTAGCCGACCACAGTCAGGCCGTCGCCAGGCAGCAGCGTATGGCTGTCGCCCACAGGAACGGCCGGGAACTGCGTGCCCGGTGGAACCGGTGACTCATCGGGGTATTCCTCTATATGCAGGATTGCCAGGTCAAGCAGGGGGTCGCCTGCCACGTACCGCGCCCAGTAGCTGTGCGCAGGCGGCAGGTCCGCAGCGTTGACGTCGGTCATGAAGATCGCGTGCCACTCGAAGAATTTTCGGGTATCGATGTCGCCGATGACATGGTAGTTGGTCAGTACAAAGCCGTCAGGGCTGATGATGGTGCCCGAACCGGACCAGGGCGCCATGTCCCCCGCCACGTCGTCCCAGGGAATCACCTGGACGGTGGCGGATATGAGCTGGGTGCGTATTTCACGGGACAGGACCTGTGCGGCAGCAGTCCCGGCAAGACTGAGAATGAGTGCAACCAGGAGGGTGGTGCCCGTCAACCGACGGGCTGATGACTGCTTATTCATGCCGTAATTCCTCCAGACGTCCCCCTGTGAGAGGATCGTTTTTCAGGTAGGGAGATTATAGGGCCTGATGCAGGGTCAGGTTGCGATATTCCGGACCGGTTGCCCCGACTGCCCGTGACGCCAGGCGTTAACATGCACAGCATGAACACAGCGGCCCCCTTGCAGGCAGCCAGTCTGGCCTTCACCCGTCAGGATTTCCCCATTCTGGGCCGGAGCATGGGCGACTGGCCGCTTATTTTCCTGGACAGCGCCGCGTCCAGCCAGAAGCCCAGGCAGGTTGTGGAGGCGATGAGCGAGTACTACTACCTCCATCACGCCAATGTGCACCGCGGCGCTTACCGCCTGTCCCGCGAGGCGACAGCGATGTTCGAATCGGTCCGCGAACGGCTGGCCGCCTTCCTCGGGGCGCCCACCGCCGACTCGGTAATCTTCACGCGCAACACCACCGAGGCCATCAATCTGGCGGCCAAGGCCTGGGGTCTCCCCAACCTGGAGCCGGGGGACGAAATCATCGTCACCGTCGCCGAGCATCACGCCAACCTCGTTCCCTGGCACCTGCTTGCCGAGAGGACGGGGGCGGTGGTCAAGGGCGTAAGGGTCGACGCCGACCTGCGCCTGGACCTGGATCACTACCGCGAACTCCTGGGCAACCGCACGCGCCTGGTGGCCGTGGCCCACATGAACAACTTCAGCGGCGTGGTGAACCCTGTTGCGGAGATGGCCCGCCTGGCGCACGAACACGGCGCGGTGTGCATGGTCGACGGCGCGCAGGGTGCGCCGCACCTGCCCGTGGATGTGGAGGCACTAGGCGCGGACTTCTACACGGTCTCCGGCCACAAGATGTGTGGCCCTACAGGAGCCGGTGCACTTTGGGTCAGGCCGGAAGTACTGGCGACCATGCGGGTCAGCGAGGGCGGCGGCTCCATGGTGACCGACGTGTTCGTGGACCACAGCAGCTACAAGGAATCCGTTGCCCGGTTCGAGCCGGGAACCCCGGCCATTGCCGAGGTTATCGGCCTGGGCGCGGCCGTGGACTACCTTGCTGCAATCGGCATGGACCGCATCCATGAGTTCGACCTGGAACTCACGCGCTACGCTCTCGACAGGATCCGCGACATGGAAGGCATCGAGTGTTACGGACCCGAGGGGGCGGACCGGGGCGGCATCGTCGCCTTCAACGTGGCCGGCATCCACGCCCATGACGTGGCAGCGGCGCTCGACGAGGGCGGGGTGGCCGTGCGGTCGGGCAAGCACTGTGTCTACCCGCTGCTCCGGCAGCTGGACAGGGACGCCGCCGTCCGCGCAAGCTTCTACTTCTACAACACGCACGAGGAAGTGGACGAGTTCGTCCGCCAGCTGGCCGGGGTCCGTGACCGCCGTAGCGAACTGGGTGGAGGAGCTGACACAAGGGACTGTTCGGCGCTTTGAGCGGCCTGGTGCTGAGCATCGGCGAACTCCTGATCGACTTCGTGCCCGGTCAGCCGGGCGTCAGCCTCAAGGAGGCCGTCAGTTTCACCAAGGCGGCCGGTGGTGCACCCGCCAATGTGGCTGCGGTGGTGGCCCGCCTGGGTGGCCGCAGCGCCTTCATCGGGCGGGTGGGTGACGATGCGTTCGGCCACTGGCTCCGCGACACACTGAGGGCTGCGGGCGTGGACACCCGCGCGGTTGTGCTGGACGCCGCGGCCCCGACGACGCTGGCCTTCGTTTCGCTGGCCGCGGACGCGGACCGGGATTTCAGCTTCTACCGGGACAACACGGCCGACACCCGCTTGGCAGAAGAGGACCTGGACCGCGACCTGCTTGAGGAAGCCGCCATCGTGCACTTCTGCAGCGTCAGCCTTAGCCGCGAGCCCGCTCGCGGCACCACCCTGACTGCCGCGCGCATGGCGCGGCAGGCCGGCGCTGTAGTCAGCTTCGATGTCAACTGGCGGCCGCCGCTCTGGCCGGATGAAGCAAGTGGCGTGACTTCCATAAGGGAGGCCATGGCTTTCGCCGATGTGCTCAAGCTCAGTGAGTCGGAGCTTGAACTCCTGACGGGTTCCCAGGAAGCCGGCGCCGCCGCAGAACTTCTGGGCGACCGCCTCCGCCTGGTGCTGCTGAGCCGCGGCGCAGCCGGCGTGCAGGTGGTGACAGCCGCCGGCATAACCGACGTGCCTGCGTTCCCTGTGAAACCGGTGGACACGACAGGCGCGGGCGACGCCCTCGCCGGCGCATTCCTGCACGAACTGGCACGGAACAGGGATCTGCTCGCGGACGGGCCGGCCCTACTGGCCGCGCTAAGGCGCGCGAACGCCGTCGCTGCCCTGAGCACCCTGAAGCCGGGAGCCATCCCTTCGTATCCGGACAGTCCCGAGCTGCAAGAGTTCCTGGCTCAGGCCTGAGGCCGGCGTTCATTCCAGCGCGCCCACGCTTCCTCCAGCGCCGTGTTGCGCTGCGGATGCACCAGGCCGCTTACCTGCCGGTTGGCCAGCCTCGCCGCCGGACCCGCGTCAGCGGTACCCTGCAGCGCCAGAAGGGCACTGCCGTAGGCGGCTCCCTGTGCCTCCTGGCTCACGCTCAGCACGGTCCCCAGCGCGTCGGCGATCAGCTGGAGCCACAGTCCCGACCTCGAGCCGCCACCCGTCACCACCAGTTCACTTACCGGCGTCAGCGCTTCCTGCACCTGCAGCACATCCCGCAGGCTGAAGGCCACGCCTTCCAGCACGGCCCGCGCCATGTCGCCAAGGTCGGTGGCCAGCGAGAGACCGCTGAAGGCCGCCCGCAGAACCGGGTCCAGCCAGGGGCTGCGTTCACCGGCCAGGTAGGGGTGCCAGCTGACACCATTCGCGCCGCCTGGGCTGGCGGCGGCCAGCGCGACCAGACCACCCGCTCCTTCGCCCTGAAGGAACCGGTTCGCGAACCACTCGACACTGCCGCCGGCAGCCAGGGTCACGCCGAGCAGGCACCAGTTCCCGTCCCCGTGGGCGAACAGGTGCACCCTGCCGCGGGAGTCGGGGGTAGGGCCTTTGACCGGAGTGAACAGCACTCCGGAAGTGCCCAGGCTCAGGCTGCCTCGTTCCGGCTGGCTGCTGTCCAGGCCGAGTCCCAGGTTGGCCGCTGCGTTGTCGCCCGCCCCTGCCACCACCGGCAGTCCCTCCGGGAGGCCGGTGGCCAGCGCGGCCTCGGCGGTCACGTGACCCTTGATCTGGTGCGAGGCAATCACGGGGGGAAACAGCGAGCGGTCCAGTAAGGTGGCGCCCAGGACCGTGTCGTCCCAGTCGCCGGAGTGGATGTTGAGGCAGCCCACGCCGGTTGCGTCGCTGGGCTCCGTTGAGTATTCGCCGGTGAGCCTGAACGCCAGCCAGTCCTTGGGCAGGAGAGCAGCGACGGTCTGTTCGAACAGTCGGGGTTCCTGGCTGCGCAGCCACAGCAGCTTCGGCAGCTGAAAGCCGGTGATGGCCGGATTGCCGGTGCGGCTGATCAGGGAGCTGTCACCGACGGCTTCGCGCAGTTCGGCTGCCTGCACCGCCGTGCGCTGGTCGTTCCACAGGATCGCGGGCCGCAGGGGCTCGCCGTGCCGGTCGACTGCAACGAGTCCATGCATCTGGCCGGATACCGCCAGACCGGTGATTTCCTTGCCGTCCAGCCCCGCCAGCAGCTCCCTGATCACGGCCGTGAAGGCCGCCCACCAGTGGAGCGGCTCCTGCTCACTCCAGCCGGGTTGCGGTGTCAGCAGCGGATAGGTTCTGGAGGCGCTAAGGAGCAGCTTGCCGGTCACGTCCACCGCCACGCCCTGCACGGAGGAAGTACCGAGGTCGACTCCGATGGCGACCGCCATGCTCAGCGCGCACCCAGCAGCAGTTCCACCGTCAGCTGGTCCAGTCTTTCGAGTCCCTGGCCCCGGGCCGCCAGGGCGGGCAGGTCGAACTGGTGGCGCCTGAGCTGCTCCGCCCGCTCGGTGGTGAAACCGGAGGTAAGCTCCTGAAGCTCGCTGTCTTCCACGCGGTAGGCGGCCAGGGCTGCCTGGATCTCGGGGTCCTGGTCGAACTGCGCCGCCTTCTGTTTAAGCAGCAGGTAGGTGCGCATGCAGCCACGGGCGAACTCCCAGACACCCTCCTCGTCCTCAGTCCGCAGCGCGTGGGCATCGAAATGGCGTGGCCCGCGGTAACCCGCGTCCTCCAGCAGCTTCACCAGGAAGAAGGCGGTCTTCAGGTTCTCCGCGCCGAAACGCAGGTCCTGGTCGAAGCGGGCCATTTTCTGGTCGTTCAGGTCGATGTGGAAGAGCTTGCGGGCGTCGAGTGCCTGGGCGACTGCGTGCAGGAAATTCAGGCCGGCCATGGTCTCGTGGGCGAATTCGGGGTTCACTCCGAAGTCCTCCGGGTGGGCGAGCGTGGCGATAAAGCCCAGGGCTGCGCCCACGTTCGGCAGGTAGGCGTCGCCCCTGGGTTCGTTCGGTTTGGGTTCGAGCGCCAGGCGGAAGCCGTAGCGTTGCGCGCGGTTGTAGTCGGCCAGCCAGTCCAGGCATTCGCGCAGCCAGGCGAGGGCATCGAGCGACTTGCCGCCGGCGTCGACCTCGCTGCCCTCGCGTCCGCCCCAGAACACGAAGACCTGGGCACCGAGCTCCGCACCGAGGTCCATGGCGGACATGACTTTCTGTACCGCCCGGGCCCGCACGCGGGCGTCGGCGCTGGTGAAGGCACCATCGCGGAACACTGGATCGGTGAACAGGTTGGTTGTGGCCATGGCGACGTGCAGCCCGGAATCGCGCAGACCGGACTGGAAGTCGCTGACGATGGCGTCACGTTCGCTGGCGCTGGAGCCTGCGGGCACCAGGTCGTCATCATGCAGGCTCACGCCGGCAGCTCCCAGGCCCGCAAGCCGGTCGAGTAGGTAGCGGGGCTCAAGCGGTTCGCGCACAGGCCCGCCGAACGGGTCTCGCCCCACGTTGCCGACGGTCCAGAGTCCGAAGGTGAACCGGTCCTCCGGGGTTGGCGTTAGGTCTGTCATGTTTTCTCTCCTGATCTGCGGCCAGCCGGCTCGGGAATACCCCGGACAGGTTGAGGGTGCCCCCGCGTTTACGGGGGGCACCCTCAACCTGCAATGGCCGGCATTGCCCCGTTTGTTTAGAAAGGGCTGTCCGGGAAGTAGTGGCTCTCGGCGTTCTCGGGGGTGATGATCTCCGAGCTGAGCAGGTACTCGCCGATGATCGGGGTAGCGGTGACCAGACCCACGGCTGTCAGTTCCATCGCCGTGGCGATCTGCGCGGGTGAGTAGCTGACGTTGACCGGGAACAGCGGGTCATTGTCCATGATGCGGGCGATGTACTCCTTCTTGCCGGCGCCGCCGACAATCCACAGGTCGCCCTCGCGGCCGGCCTCGATGACGGCGGCTTCCACGCCCTCCGCCATGTCGTCGTCAGAGGCCCAGATGGCGTCGATGTCGTTGTAGGCGGTCAGCATGTCCTGCGTGACCTCGTAGGCTTCGTCGCGGTTCCAGTTGCCATAGCGGCTATCCAGAACGTTGATTCCGGTTCCTTCGAGCTCGGCGTTGAACGCGTCGACGCGCAGGTTGTCGATCACCGTGGCGATGCCGCGGATGATGATGATGTTGTCCCCTTCGCTCAGGTTCTCGGCGAAGTAGCGGCCGGCTGCTGCACCGAAGGCCTCGTTGTCACCCGAGACGTAGAGGTCCTGGATGCTGGCATCCACCAGGCCACGGTCGACCACGGTTATGAACACGCCCTGCTGCTTGACTTCGGCCACGGGACCGGTCAGCGGATCGGACTCGAAGGGCAGCACCACCAGCGCGTCAATATCGTGGATGGCCACCAGGTCCTGCAGTGCGTTCGCCTGCTCGGTCACGTTTGCGGAAGCGATGATCACCACTTCGACATTCGGATAGGTGGCCTCGATGTGCGCCTTCGCTTCGTTGGCCCACCAGTTGAGGCCGCCCATGAAGCCGTGGGTGGCAGTGGGGATGGAAACGCCCATGGTGTAGGTCTGGGCCAGGGCCGCGCTGGCGAAAGCGGCGACTGCGAGTACTGCGAGAATTTTCTTCATTATGGTTCCTTTCGGGGAATGGCTTGGGTGTCTTTGGTCGCTGCTGCTGCCTGTTGCTTGTTCTCGGCGCTCACCTCCTTCAGCGGTTGCGGTTGCGTTGCAGGAATACAGCGAGGATGATGATGAGCCCCTGGACTGCGCCATTGAGGTACTCGCTGATTATCGATGTCAGGTTGAGGACGTTACCGATGGTGCTGAGCAGAATCGCGCCGACAACGGTGCCCCAGATGTTGCCCGAGCCACCCTTGAGGGCGGTGCCGCCGATGATGACCGCGGCGATGGCCTCCAGCTCCCAGAGGAGCCCGGTGCTGCCCGAAGCGCTGCCCAGGCGTGGCACGTAGATGATCGTCGCCAGGCTGACGCACAGGCCCAGGATCACGTACGCCCAGGTCTTCACCCAGTCCACGGGGATGGCGGAGTAGCGGGCCACGTTCTCGTTGGAGCCGATGGCGTAGATGTAGCGTCCGTAGCGGGTGCGTTGCAGCACGATGCTGCCCACAAGCGCGGTCACGGCGAACACCCAGATGGGCCAGGGCACGCTCAGGAATGTGCCGTAGTAGACGGGCCGGTAGACGCCGCGGAGCGCAAGATCGAGGGAGATGGTGCCGCCGTTGGCCAGGAACGTGACGAGCGACCGGTAGATGCCCAGGGTGCCCAGCGTGACAATGAACGGCTCTATCCGCCCCCTTGTTATCAGCAGGCCCTGCGCTAGTCCGGCCACCAGGCCAAGCGCCAGCGAGGCACCCATGCCGATCAGGACCACGAGCCAGCCCGCGCCAAGCGAGTCGAGCGCGGCGTTCATGACCATGATCATCACGCCCGAGATCAAGGCGGCCATCGAACCCACCGAGAGGTCGATGCCGCCTGAGATGATCACGAAGGTCATGCCGACGGCGATGATGCCTATGAAGCTGCTGCGGGTCAGGACGTTGTAGATGTTGTTGCTGGACAGGAAGTTGTCGTTCAGCGAGGCGCCCAGGATGACCAGGAACACCAGGCCCAGTAGTGGTGCCAGGATCTTGAAGTCGAAGCGGCGACGTGGTGCGGCGG
>CAYMUK010000025.1:0-18385 GCA_964393655.1 uncultured bacterium
TGATGCTGCCGGCACAGGCCACGCTGGTGCCCCAGTACGTCATGTTCTTCGAACTGGGCTGGCTGCGCACTTTCAATCCCATAACCCTGCCGGGGTTCTTCGCGGGCGGGGCGGCACTGGTGTTCCTGCTCAGGCAATTCATGATGACCCTGCCCAGGGAGCTGGACGAGGCGGCCGCAATCGACGGGGCGAATCCGCTGATGACCTTCTGGTACATCGTGCTGCCGCTCTCGCGGCCGGGAATCGCCACCATCACGGTGTTCCTGTTCGTGGGTCAGTGGAACAACCTCGTGCAGCCGCTGCTCTACCTGCAGAAGGCGGAACTGTTCACCATGCCCATCTACGTGGCACAGAAGAACAACCTGCAGGAGTCGCCCATTCCCTGGCAGGACATCATGGCCGCCAGCGTGCTGTTCGTGATTCCCGTGCTGGTCGTGTTCCTGCTGACGCAGCGCTACTTCGTGGAGGGCATCTCGATGACAGGGACCAAGGGATGAGCAGCGTCTCGGCAGCCATGATCAGTTTCCGGGGACACGAAGCCCCGGACTGGGTGCTGGCCGGGCTGGCGTCAGGGGTCATCGGTGCGGTCTGCCTGTTCAGCTACAACGTCGGCAGCCTCGCCGGACTGCGCCGCCTCACTGATTCTCTCCGTGCGGCAGCAGCGGACGGCGGGCAGCCACCACCGCTGATCGGCATCGACCAGGAGGGCGGCCAGCTCATGGCGGTCGGCTTCGGCGCAACGGAACTTCCCGGCAACATGGCACTCGGTGCCAGCGGCGACGCCGGCCTGGCGCGCCGGACCGGCCAGCTGCTGGCGGACGAGCTGCTGGCACTTGGCTGCAATCTCAACTTCGCCCCCGTGCTGGACCTGGCCAGCCACCTGCGCAGTCACGTGGTGGGGGTGCGGGCGTTCAGCGACGACCCGGCACTGGCGGCCCGCCTGGGCGCGGCGCTCATCAGCGGGATGCAGGGCAGGGGCGTCCTGGCAACGGCCAAACACTTCCCGGGCCACGGCCGCACGGCGTTCGATTCGCATCTGACAGCACCCAGCATTGAACAGACGCCAGCGCTGCTGGCAGAGGACCTGGAACCGTTCCGCGCCGCCATCACGGCAGGAGTGGCCGCCATCATGAGCGCCCACGTGGCCTACCCGCTGCTTGATGACCGGCCGGCGACGCACTCAAGGCCGATCCTCACCGGGCTGCTCCGGGAACAACTGGGCTTCACCGGGCTCGTGATTACCGACGCGATGGACATGCGGGCTGTCACCTACCTGCCACCGGGCGAGTCCTGCCTGAAGGCTGTTGAAGCAGGCGCGGACCTGGTGCTGCTTGGCCACCTGGAGAACCAGGCGGAACTGACCCGGTTACTTGCAGGCGCCACCAGCCCGGAAACAAAGGACCGCATCAATGCCGCACGCGCAGGGCTCGGAGGCGACCTGCCGCCGCTGCGTACAGTCGGCAGTGATTCAAACGGCCAGCTTGCCCAGGAAATCGCCGATGCCGCCGTCACGGTGGTCAGGGGCGAGCCCCTCCTGGACCTGCAGCCTGAGGACCGCCTCCTGCTGGTCAGCTTCGAACGCACGGCCGCCACGCCTGCTGACAGCACGGACGGCAGCGAACTCAAGCTCTTCGAGCGGCTCCGTGCCCGGCACACGGTCACCCGCGAGATCCGGATCACGGGCCCTGCCGAAATTGACGACCTGCCGCCCGCCGACCGGGTAATTGTGGCCACCTCCAATGCCAGCCACGATTCCCTGCAGCGGACGGTCGTTGACCGGCTGGCGTCCAGCGGCGCCGACCCCGTGGTCATCGCGCTGCGCAGCCCGCTGGACGCCGCCGAACTGCCCAGGGCGCGCCATGTCGTCTGCACGTACGGCTGGCGGCCCGTACAGATGGAAGCGGCCGCCAGGGTGCTGTTCGGGGAACTGACTCCCCGCGGTCAGCTGCCAGTGCGACTTCCCCCACACGAAACGGTGAGATCATGAAACGCCTGTCCTGCATGCTGCTCCTGCTGGCCGGCCTCGGCACAGTCCTGGCCGACTCGTTCTGCGTGGCCGTGTGGTACCCGTCGTCCGAGCATCCTGCCGGCGCGGCTACGGTCACCGCCCACCAGGATGTCATCGACATCGTCTATCCCTTCTGGTTCACACCCGCGGCGGACGGGAAGATCCTCTCGCAGGCGGGCAGCAACTGGCAGGAGCAGGTTGCCGGCTGGCGCGACGCGGGCCTTCTTGTCATGCCAAGCATCTTCAGCACCCTGAGCAGCTACCTGCAGGAACCCATGCTGAGCGCGCACATCTCAGAGATACTGGCTCTGGCCGAGGAACATGATTTCGACGGTATCGACATCGACTACGAGATGTTCCCGCTGGCCACCCTGGAGCCCTTCACGGAATTCATCCAGCGCCTGGCGGACGGACTGCACAGCCAGGGCCGGCTGCTGGCGGTGACAGTACACGCCAAGACCGATGACGAGTCGGCCTTCGAGAGCGCCCGCGCACAGGACTGGACGCGGCTTGCGGCAGCGGCCGACCTGTTCAACGTCATGACTTACGACTGGACGAACCGCAATGAACCACCCGGACCGGTCGCGCCCATCAGCTGGGTAAGCGACGTCATCGCGCACGCACTGACCCACACGGATGCCGGCAAGATCGGCGTCGGACTGCCCTTCTATGGCTACAGCTGGACGCGCGGCCGACCACCGGCGCACGCCACGACCTGGGAGGCCGCTGAACGCATGGTCAGCCAGTTCGGCCTGGAACCGGTGCGGGAGGCGGACTCTCAGGAGCTCATGATCGAGCTGGACGTGCAGGGGCTGCCGCGCCAGAACGTCACGGTCAGCGACGCGGAGACACTGCGGTCCAGGCTGCTCGCGCTGCCGGAGGACATAGGCGGTGTCGCCATCTGGGGCGTGGGCGGGGAAGACCCCGGCAATTGGCAGATGCTGGCCGAGAGCCGTCCGGCCGACTGCGGACTGACGCGTCCCTGACGTATGGTTTGCCTGTGATTCGCGGTACCCACTCGGAACTGAAGCGGCAGAACCGCCGCCTGGTGCTGAGGGCGCTGTACCAGCTGGGGCTAACCACCCGGGTGGCGCTGGCGAACGAGACGGGCCTGACCAAACCGACAATCAGCAGCCTGGTAACCGAGTTCCTGGAGGAGGGACTGGTCAGCGAGGACGGCCGGGGCAGCTCCACCGGCCAGGGCGGCAAGCGGCCGACGCTGCTGCGCTTCCAGCCGGGCTCCAGACAGGTGATCGGCATCGGCGTGGAGCATGACCGCACGGTTGGCCTGCTCGCGGACCTGTCCGGTGAAGTGAGCGCCCAGCACGTGGTCAGCCACGGGTCCGGATCACTCGAAGAAGCGCTCGCCGCAGTCACCGACGGGCTCATCCCCCAGCTGGATGCCCCCTTGCTGGGCATCGGCGTGGCCCTGCCCGGCCAGGTGGATACGCGGAGTGGGACCGTTCTTCATTCCGCCGCACTCGGGCTGGAAGAGGCTGACCTGGCCGGTCCGCTGCGGCAGGAATTCGCAGTGCCGGTGTGGCTGGCCAACTATGCCGAACTGAGCGCCCTGGGGCAGCTCGCCTTCGGTTCGGCCGCGGAATCCCGTCCCCGCACGCTGGTTACCATCGCCCTGGATGGGCAGGTGGAACTGGGCGTCAGCCAACAGGCAGGCGGGGAGCATTACGGCTCGGAACTGGCGGCACCACTGCTGCAGGAAATAGGCCTCGACCGGGGCAGCCTGGAACTCCTGCTGCCCAAAGGCAGGGACGAGAGCTGGCTGGGCCTCCGCTACCTGGGCCTCCGGGGCGACGAGGCCGCGCTCGGCCGCACCCGGGAACTGGCGGACAGGCTGGCACGGCTCTGCGCCTGGACGGTGCTGATCCTGGGCCCGGACCTGATTTCACTCAGTGGCAGCGTCACCGACCTTGGCGCGGAGTTTCTGGCGCAGTTGCGCGAGAGTGTCGACCGCAGGCTCGGGCCAGGGGTGGCGCCGCGGCTGGAACTGGCACAGTCCCGGCAGCTGGGACCACTCGGCGCCGTGGCGCTGGTGCTACAGCAGGAACTGGAGCTGCTCACATGAGACTGCTGCTGGTAACAAACACCGCCGACGGGATATTCCAGTCAAGTGTCAGCCGCGGAGCCGCAGAAGTGCTGGCCAGACGGAAGCTCACGCTCGAGGTTCTGGAGGCCCCGGTGGACAGGCGTGAGCTTGAATCCGCAGCTGGGGTTCTTGTCCTGGCGAATGTGCTGCCCGCCTTACTGCTGAAGGAGCTGCACGGAAGTGGAGTGGCCCTGACGCTGGTGAGCCACAGCCTGCCTGGCACCCGCCTGCCGACCGTGATGCACGACAACCATCAGGGCATGACGCAGCTTCTGGACTACCTGTTCGACGAACTGTCCTGCAGCAGACCGCTGCTGCTGGGCGGGGACGACAGCCAGCTGGACGCAGTCGAGCGCGAACAGGCGTTCCGGGACAACCTCATGCGCCGCGGACTGGACCCCGGGCGGCATGACGTCGTGAACGGGGCCTTCGAACCGGTGGTGGCAGCAGCACGCCTGGAGGAGTATCTGGAATCAGGACCGGATTTCGACTGCATCGCATCTGCCGACTACCTGATGGCGCTGGCAGCACTGCCGGTGCTCAGGGCGGCGGGCCGCCCGGCCCTTCCCGTTGTCGGCTTCGGCGACGGACCCGAGGCGGAGCAGGCGGGCCTGACCACCGTTGCCGCGGACGTGGTGGAGCTGGGCAGGCGCGCTGCCCGCCAGCTGCTGGGACAGCTGCGGGGAACTGCCCCGGGCAGGCCGATCAGCGGCCGCACCCTGCTAGCCACCCAACTGGTCAGGCGGCAGGCCCGGCCGGCAGCGAAGTATAGTGTGGTTGGTGGCGGATCCCAGGGAACTGATAGTCAATAACAGGCAGTGGGCGGCCCGCATGCTGGGCGAGGATGCCGGTTACTTCAGGAGGCTGGTCGCGCAGCAGGCGCCCCGCTACCTGTGGATCGGCTGCGCCGACTCCCGGGTGCCAGCGAACGTGATTACCGGGCTTGATCCCGGTCAGGTCTTCGTGCACCGCAACATCGCCAATGTCGTGCCCCACACGGACCTGAGTGCTCTGAGCGTGCTCGAGTACGCCGTGGGCCTCCTGAAGGTCGAGCACATCATCGTCTGCGGACACTACGGCTGCGGCGGCATCGAAGCGGCACTGGACCTCAAACCGCACGGGCTGCTTGACAGCTGGCTCAGGCACATCAAGGAAGTGGCGGTGCGGCACGAGGACGACCTGGCGACCTACGGGGACAGCCGTCTGCGGGCGGCCCGGCTCTGTGAGCTGAACGCGGTCGAGCAGGCGCGCAATGTCTGTTCGACGTCCGTGGTGCAGGAAGCCTGGGCCGCGGGCCAGCCCCTGACGGTCCATGCCTGGGTTTACGGCATCAGCGACGGCCTGATAAGGGACCTGAGCTTCCGCGTTTCCAGCCCGGATGACCTGGCGCCGGCGTACAGGCTGTCGCTGGGCGAGACCGCCGAGCCGAGGCCTTTTTCCAACTGAGGCCAACTGACGCACCAAGGGGAGGGGCGCCCTGACTGCGGCGCCCCTCCCTGTCGTGCTCTTGCCGCTGCCGCTACTCGGCAGGCTGCAGTCTCACGTTGTCCAGCTGCAGGGTGAAGTCACCCTCCGTGCCGCTGGTGAAGATGATGGCCATCACGCCTGAGGCGTCGCAGCCACCAATAGTGCCCAGGTCGACGTCGTACCTGCGCCATTCGTCCTGCACGTTGAAGGCCCACTCCACCACTTCCTGCCCCGTATTCGAGCAGTACAGTTGCACACGGTAGTCACCGGGCGTGCCGCTGGCCTCGAAGTAGAGGACCGGTACGTTCGACAGGTCTTCCGGAGCGAACGGGACGGCGGCCGGCATGAACATGGCGCCGCTCCAGGGGAACTGGAACTGCGTGCCCACGGTGCCTTCTATCTGCAGCACGTGGCGGCTGTCACCGGCACCGCCTTCAACCACAGAGATGGAAGCGGTCGAATCGCCGCCCGCAGGACCGTCATCTGTCGCCTCCCAGGCCTGGCCGATCAACACGCTGGTGTCCCCTGATTCGAAGTCACTGACCAGTACGGGTGCCTCGCCGGTCAGCTGCTCGGACTGCGCGCCGGCTGCGTCCGCCTGGGCCGCCAGTCCTTCACGCCAGCTGTCACGGTCGACCTCTACGCCCTGCTTCCACACGCCACGGATGCGGCGGGTGGCGAGTATGTCCTGTGTCGGGTCGCCTTCCACCAGCACCAGGTCGGCACGCAGGCCTTCCTGGATGCGGCCGCGGTCGTCCAGGCCGAAGATGTCGGCCGGTACGGATGTGGCCGCTGCCAGTGCGTCGATCGGGCTCAGGCCACCCTCGGTCAGGAGTTCCAGCTCGCGGTGCAGGCTCGCCCCGTAGGTGGTGCCCGGGTTCATGGCGTCAGTACCCGCCAGGATCGGCACGCCCGCCTCGTGGAGCAGTTCCACGGTCTCCAGGCCGTTGTCGATTGACATCAGTTCGAAGCCGCCGAACGGGTTGCCCAGGCTCTGGTAGTCCATGGGCGAGAGGTAGGGCGAGAGGTCCTCGTCTGACATGAGGCTCTCGTCAACGGTGCCGTCCGGCAGGCTCTGGAAGACCACCAGCGTGGGAATCACGAACAGACCCGAGTCCGCGGCGGCGGAGATGAATTCCTCGTCAGCCACCTCGTCGGTGAAGATGTGCGCCAGACCGTCGGTGCCGGCTTCCAGCGCGTCGCGCGCGGCGGAGAGGGTCTGCACGTGGGTCAGCACCAGCAGGTCCTGCGCGTGCGCGGCCTCCGTGACCGCAGTCGCGATTTCCAGGTCGATCGACGGGATTTCGGTGCCCATCTCCTCACCGGTTTCCAGGATCACCTTGATGTAGTCGACGCCCTCGTCCACGCGGGCGGCAACCCAGTCCTCGGCCTCACCGGGATCGGTCAGCCCTTCGACGGGCAGGCCGAACTGCGTGCCGTGGCCGCCTGGCGCGGTGGCCAGAATGCCGGCGGAATACAGGTCCGCCCGGTTGGTGACCGGACCCATGACCTGCTCACCGCGCATGCCGGCAGCGAAGTTGGGGTCGGTAAACATGTCCATGACAGTGGTGATACCGAAGATGAGGCTCTGGCTCAGTGCGTCAGCCGTGAATACGTGCTGGTGGCTGTCAATCAGCCCGGGCAGCAGCGTGTGGCCCGAGCCGTCAATCGTGTCCATGCCCTCGGGCACCTCGATGTCCAGGCCAATTGCCTGGATGACGCCGTCCTGCACCAGGACGGTGACGCCGCCAAGCAGGTCGTCGCCGGTGAACACATTCACGTCCGTGAACGCCACATCCTGGGCAAGAGCTGGCCCTGCCAGCAGCGCGCCGGCCGCCAGCAACTTGTGCAGTGTTTTCATTGATCATGCCTCCCTGCGTGTGCAGCAGCACACCCGGCTTCACCGTAGCAGCGGCACGTGTGAACAACTGCTGGCCGGCACCAGTTTCACGCGTGTGACAAGCCGGTCAGCTCCAGCACCTGCCGTTCATCCAGGGTCTCATGCTCCAGCAGCGCACCGGTGAGAGCGTCCAGTGCCTGCCGGTGGGTGGTCAGGAGGCTGAGCGCGGACTCCCAGGATTCGTCCACGATTCGTTTCACTTCGGCATCTGCCAGGCTGGCGGTGGCTTCGCTGTACGGTCTGGCACCCACCTGCGGGGTTGATTGGCCGGCACCCAGGAAGCCGCCGTCGCCCTCGGCCAGTGCCACCGGCCCCAAGGCCTCGCTCATGCCCCAGCGCATCACCATGCCACGGGCCATGTCGGTCACCTGCCGGATGTCGTTCTCCGCTCCCGTGGTGCGGTCGCCGTAAACGAGTTCCTCGGCCGCGCGACCGCCGAGTGCGCCTACGATCCTGCCGCGCAAATAGTCTTCGGAGTAGTTGTAACGGTCGTCAACGGGACGCTGGTAGGTGACTCCCAGCGCCTGGCCGCGGGGGGTGATGGTCACCCGGCTCACGGGGTCCGCGCCCGGGACCACTATCCCCAGGATGGCGTGGCCCGCCTCGTGGTAGGCGACCCTTTCCCTGTCCTCAGGTTTCAGATACAGGTTCCTGGCCGGCCCAAGCACGATTTTTTCCAGGGAGTCACCGAAGTCCTGCATCGTGACCGCGTCAGCTCCCTTGCCGGCGGCCAGCAGCGCAGCCTCGTTGACAAGGTTGCGCAGGTCGGCTCCGACCAGGCCCGGCGTAGTACTTGCCACCAGCGCCAGGTCCACATCGCCTGCCAGCGGAACGTTCCTCGTATGCACCTTCAGGATCTGCTCCCGCCCGAGTTTGTCGGGTGGCTGCACCGTGACCCGGCGGTCGAAACGGCCTGCCCGCAGCAGCGCAGGGTCCAGCACGTCAGGCCGGTTGGTGGCTGCCAGCACGATCACGCTCTCTGTGGTCGAGAAGCCGTCCATTTCGGTGAGTATCTGATTCAGGGCCTGCTCCTGCTCACTGTTGGCGCCGCTGAAGTGGCCCTGCCCGCGTGCCCGGCCGATGGCATCCAGTTCGTCTATGAAGATGATTGCCGGGGCCGCCTCACGCGCCTGCCGGAACAGGTCGCGCACACGGCTGGCGCCGACGCCGACCACCATCTCCACGAATTCCGACGCATTCATGCTGAAGAACGGCACGCCTGCCTCGCCGGCCACGGCCTTGGCCAGCAGTGTCTTGCCGGTGCCCGGCGCACCCACCAGGAGCACGCCGCGTGGCACGAAGCCACCCAGGCGCGTGTACTTGTCGGGCTTGCGCAGGAAATCGACGATTTCGGCCAGCTCCTGCTCAGCCTCATCTATGCCCGCCACGTCTTCGAACGTGACGCGGTTCTCCTGCGACCCGTCGAATCGCCGCGCCTTGCTCTTGCCCAGGTTCATCGCACCGGCCGGCCCGCCGCCTGCCCGCATGCGGCTGAACATCCACCAGAACAGGGCGATTATCAGGATTGTGGGGCCGAACGAGAACAGCAGGGTCAGCAGTGGATTGCGTTGCACCTCGAGCGACTGCGCGTTGATCTCCACACCATTGTCAAGCAGCAGGGTTTCCAGGCCGGGATCGGTGAAAGCCGGAATGGTCGTGGAGAATCCGGTGACGCTGGGAGCTTCTGTGCTGCCGAACAGTCCGCCGGCCGGCTCCGTGTCCAGGGTGACGGGTTCCTGGAACTCCCCCTGCAGGATGTCCCCCCGCGTGGCCACGCCCAGTACGTTGCCGGCTTCAACCTGTTCCCGGAACAGGGTGTAGGGAACTTCGACCACCTGCGGCGTTCCCGGAAAGAACAGGTTCACCACCAGCCAGTTGAGTGCGAGCAGGCCCAGAATCATGAGCCACACGTTGGGACCGCGGTTGAGTACCATTCACTGCCTCCCTGTGCCGGCTGCGCCTGCGGCCGGTAGGGCAGCTCACTTTTGCGGGGGAGCGGTCACCCCGGTTCGTAACTGGCTGACTGATGCCGGAAGTACGTGTCGAAGAGCGTTGCGTAATGCCCTCCGCGGGCCATCAGCGAGTCGTGGCTGCCTTCCTCGATGATTGTGCCATGGTCCAGCACGATAATCCGGTCCGCAGCCCGCACTGTCGAGAGCCGGTGGGCGATGACGATTGCCGTGCGTTCCTTCAGCACCACCTCCAGGCCTTCCTGGATCTGTGCCTCGGTGAACGGGTCGATGCTGGCAGTGGCCTCGTCAAGTATCACTATCGCCGGGGACTGCAGCAGCACCCGGGTGAGTGCCACCAGCTGGCGCTGGCCCATCGAGATGCCGCGCCCGCCTTCAGTCACTACCGTATCGAGTCCGTGGGGCAGCGCGGCAAGCCAGTCACCGCCGGCCACCCCGCTGGCTGCCCGCTGCACTTCCTCGTCACTCACGTCGCCGGCGCCGTAGCGGATGTTGTCGCGGATGGTGCCGCTGAACAGGAACGGTGTCTGCTGCACGACGCCCAGGTTCAGGCGGTAGGCCTGCAGGTCCAGCTCCCGGATGTCCCGGCCGTCAATCAGCAGCTGGCCGCCCTGGAACTCGTAGTAGCGGGCCACGAGCTTGCCCAGGCTGCTCTTGCCGGCACCCGTATGACCCACGAGCGCCACCGTCTCGCCGGCCTGGATGGTCAGGTTGAATAGGCGGAGGACCGGCTCCCCGGTTTTGTACTCGAAGTCGACATCGCGGAATTCGATGCGCCCTTTCACGAGGCCCGGGTCGTCGCTCTCCGTCTGGTTCACGCGCGGCTCCGCGTCTATGAGCGCGAACACCCGCTCACTTGCCGCCAGGCCGTCCTGGAACTGGCTCCAGAAGGAAGCGATGCTGGTCAGCGGGAACCAGAAGAGCGCGAGACCCTCTGCGAACAGGAACCACTCGCCGGCGCTCACGGTGCCCTGCAGCACCGCCTGCCCGCCGAACCACACCACCACGGCAGTGCCGATGCCGGCGATGACGCCCAGGGCAGGGAAGATGCTCTGCAGCACGAGGCCCTGCCGCAGGCCCAGCCGGTACGATTCCGCGTTCACCCGCACGAAGTCCTTATGGAGCGCCGATTCCTGCCTGAAGGCCTTGGCCACGGAGATGCCGGTTATCGACTCCTGGATGTTGCTGTTGACCTCGCCCAGCACCCGTCGTGCCTGCTGGCTCGTACGGCGGGCCAACCTCCGGAAGGACAGCGCGGCGAAAATGATGACCGGCGCCACGGCGGTGGTGATGAGTGCCAGCCGGAAATTGACCCCGAACAGGACGATGAACACGATGGCCACAATGAGCAGCTGGCTCAGCAGGTTGAGCACCAGCGTGACGACGTTCGAGAAGTCATGGGTGTCGGACGTGACGCGGCTGACGATCCTGCCACTGTTGAACTCGTCGTGGAAGGACATGTCGCGGGCCATCACGGCGTCGAACGCGTCCTCGCGGACCTTCAGGATGACCTCGCCGATCACCCTGGCAGTTGCAATCTGGCGCAGGAAATTGAACAGCCAGGCAAGGCCTGCGGCCGCCAGGATCGTGGCTATCAGCCAGCCGCTGGCCCGCAGCGCCTCCGGACCGGTGAGTCCCTGGCCCACTACTGTGTCAATCGCCCGGGCGGTAAGGACGGGCAGCAGCGCCATCGTGCCGGAACCCAGCACGATCAGGACCGCCACCAGCACGATCTGCCGCACGTAGGGCCGGAAGTAGTGGTTGATGCGGCCGAGCAGCTGCCTGTCGCCGTACTTGCGGTCGTAGGCCTCGCCTTCCAGGCCATCAAGAACGAAACCCATTACTCGAACCTCTGGAAGATGCGCCGGTAGAGGGGACTGCGTCCGAGCAACTCCTCGTGAGTGCCGTGGTCGGCCAGTTCCTGGTTGTGGATGACCAGGATCCGGTCCGCGCGCCGGATCTGTGACAGACGGTGGGTGATGACCAGCGAGGTGCGGCCCTCCAGTACGGTGTTGATGGCTTTCTGGATCTCGTCCTCGGTTGCGCTGTCGATGGCGCTCGTCGCGTCATCAAGGATCAGGATGCGCGGGTCCGTCAGCAGCGCCCTGGCTATCGCCAGCCGCTGACGCTGGCCGCCGGACAGGGTCATGCCCTTCTCGCCGATTACCGTGTCGTAGCCGTCCGGGAAGCCCCGGATGAAATCGTCCGCCTGCGCGGACCTTGCAGCAGCCACAATCTGCTCGCGCGTCGCTCCGGGCAGCCCGAATCCGATGTTGTCCGCGACGCTGCGCGAGAACAGGAACACCTCCTGCTCGATGACGCTGATCTGGGACCGCAGCGACTGCATGTTCCAGTCGCGCACGTCCACGCCGTCAATCAGGACCTGCCCGCTGTCAGTGTCGAAAGTCCGGTTAACCAGCCTGGTGATGGTGCTCTTGCCGCTGCCTGTCTGGCCCACGATGGCGATGGTCTCGCCTGCAGCCACCTCGAAACTTACGTTTTTCAGCGTGACTGCGCCGGCCCCGGGGTAGGTGAAGCTGACGTCGCGGAAGGCCACGTGGCCCGCCATCACCGCCTCGTGCCCAGCAGGATTCTCGTCCAGCTCGGTATCTGCCTGAATGAGGTCCATGATGCGCCGGCTGGCGGCCAGTCCCAGCTGGACCAGGGAGAAAGTGAAGATCGACAGGTCGGCTGGCCCGCGCAGGACGCCAACCAGCCCCATTACCGCCACGAGGTCGCCGACGCTTATCCGCCCGCTGCTCAGCAGCCACAGTCCGTGGGCGAAGGTGGCCGCGAGCGTCAGGCCGATCAGCAGGAGCGGCAGGTAGCGCGCCTGCACCTCGCCCTGGCGCACGTAGAAATCGCGGACCACACTCGCGTTCCGGGCGAACTTGCGCTTCTCCCGGTTTTCGGCGGCCGCTGCCTTGACGAGTTCGATGCCGCTCACTGTCTCGTTCAGGCCGGCGTTCAGCGAGCCGAAGGACTCGCGCATGCCGGTGGACACCGGAGCCAGCCGCTGCATGTAGTTCCTCAGGGCGAACACGAAACTGACCACGAAGAGTAGGGGAAAGAACAGCAGCTGTGGGTCGATCAGGGCAATGAACACCATGGGGACCACCAGGTTGAAGGCGCTGTCCAGGATCAGCTGCACACCCGGCGCGAGCATCAGGTTGAGTTGCCTGACATCATTCGCTGCGCGTGCCATGACGTCGCCGACACGCTGCCGGTCGTGGAACGCCTGACTCTTGCCCAGCAGGCTCAGGGTCAGCTCCGCGCGTGCGTCGCGCTCCAGCCGCTGGGCCAGGAGTTCGATGCCCAGGATGTTGGTCATCTCGAACACGCCGCTCAGGAGCGCCGTGGCCAGCATCGCCAGTGTCACCCGGGCCAGTGCCGCCACTGCGTCCGGCTGGACAACCGCATCGAAGGCCGCACCGGTGAAGCGTGCAAGCAGGGCAATCGAGATGACCAGCAGCAGCGTGCTGAGCATGAACATGACAAGCAGGCCGGGGTAGCGCAGGACATGTGAAACCAGCCAGCGCACTGGTGACCGCAGGTCATAACGCGGGGCGTCATGAACACGGAATTCACTGCTTCTGCTGGTGGTTACGGCGCTGTGCACGAGCGCCATTATTAACCGGTGGGCTGCACCCCGTGCCTCACCCAGGCGGGCAGGTGCGATTCGGCGGAACGCATCAGAATCCGCAGTTCATTCAGCCGGGGTTCGAAGCTGGCCACGGTCGCCCAGTAGGCGGGGGAGTGGTTCAGGTGCCTGGCATGGCAGAGTTCGTGCAGCAGGACGTAGTGTGCCAGTTCCGGCGGCAGGAACAGGAGTTTCCAGTTGAGGCTCACGTCGCCCCTGGCCGAGTAACTGCCCCAGCGGCCCGTCTGGCCGCGGATGCTCAGCTTTCCGTAGGGCAGGCCGGTCCGCTGGCTGATCAGGCCGAGTTCGCGACCCAGTTCAATGCGTGCACGGCCGGCGAGCCAGCGTCGCAACTGGAGCAGCGCCTCGGGACCTTCGGCTGCAGGGAGCAGCAAGGTGGAGTCCCGGGTCGTGATCCTTGATCCGCCGGCCGCGTAGCCGACACGCCAGGTTTCAGCCAGCGCCTTCAGTTCCAGCGTCGCCGGATAGCGTTCCGGGGTCGTCGCCTGCGCAGGCAGGTGCTTCTGCAGCCAGGGCAACTGCTGCCTGACAAAACCGGCGAGCGTTGACCGGCTCGCCCTTGCCGGCGCGCTAAGCTGCACCCTGCCGGCGCGAACGCTCAGCCGCAGGTTGCGGTAGCGCGGGTGTCTGCGGACGGTGATCGCCACGGAGCGGCCGTCAGGCAGTTCCGCTTCCATTGCACCACTTTCACTTCTGCGCCCGGTTGCCACCGGGCCATGCTAACCCCGTCAGTCGCCGGCCACGAAGCCGGTGCTGGCGACAGAGATTCCGAAAGGAACCGGCATCACCGGTGCGGCCGGCGTCATCACCAGATTGGAGGCGGTGACTTCGAGCAGCAGTTCCTGCCCGGCTGTAACTCCCGTGACTTCGGTCAGGGTGAGCGAACCGGCAGCGGTGGATTCGTAGGTGGAGACGGCAACGACCGGACTTGGCGCCGGGTCGAGCAGGACCACCTGGGTGCGGGCACCGGCGACCGGTGGCGTCCAGCTGGCGCTCACCGTACCGGCTGTAAGATCCTGGCCGGTGACCTGCAGTCCCGTCGACAGGGGCAGGCGGAAGTCGTCGTCGGTGAACACCACGCTGTCCTGCCACTCGGCACCCAGGTCGTCAGTGACCGTGAGGGTGTAGGTGCCGATCAGTGCCGGGAGTTCGTAGAGGTAATCGATGATGTAGCCGGCTTCCAGGTGCTCGACGGACGCGTCAAGAGGATGCGCGCCCGCTGCCCAGCCGGCTGGCCCCGTGAAGGACAGCTCCAGCGGAACCGCCACATCGTCCGGCAGGTCGAAGTACACCAGGAAAGCGGTTCCGCCGAGTTCATCGCCTTCCCAGCGGTTCATGGTGCCCACCTGCAGGGTGACGCCGTCGCTGAGGGCCACCGTTTCCGGTGCCTCCTGCCACTGAATCTGGCCGTCCAGCCAGACACCCACGCGGAACTGGTAGTCGGTGTCTTCCTGCATCACGACCAGTGCGCTGCGGTCCACCGCAGCCAGTTCGGCGCTGGCGGGCTGCCAGTCACTCCAGTCGGACCCGGCCACGCGGATGCGCTGTTCCACTTCGAAGTCACCGGCGCTACCCGGGTATTCCCAGTACACCTGGGCGTAGTGGGGTCCGGCGACAGCGCGTGCGTCACGTACTTTGGCCGGCAGCGCCGCCGGTGAGCAGGCTGCCAGGACCAGCAGCAGGCCAGCCAGCAGCAAAAGGCGGGTTGTTTTGGATGACAATCTGGGCATCGGTGCACCTCGGTTTCAGTCTCGCTCAAGTATTGCGCCCCTTAGGCGCTGTGGCAGTGACATTCGTACCGTCCAGTACGGTCAGTGGCCGGCCGCCGCCCAAGCCTGCCGCAGCCAGCAGCGGAACGACGGCCAGCAGGAACAGCAGCGGCACCCGCCAGCTGCCGCTTGTCTCAAACAGCCAGCCGAGCAGCAGCGGACCGGCCGCGGCCAGCATGTAACCGATGGCCTGCGCCATTCCGGACAGGCGGGCAGCCTGGCTGGCATCGCCGGCACGCAGTACCAGCAGGGTCAGCGCCAACGAGAACGAAAGTCCGCTGCCGAAGCCGGCTACTGTCACCCACAGGTACATGGCGTCAGCAGCAGCCAGAAGCAGCCCGCCCAGCCCGACCAGCCAGAGCAGCGCACCGATGAGGGCGATGGCGCCCTGATGCCGCAGCCGCGCAGCCAGCAGCGGGCCGGCCAGGGAACCGGCGATGCTGACCAGGTTGAAAACGGAGAAGCCCAGCCCGGCCGTAAGGGCGGGCAGGCCCGAGCTTGCCAGGATCGTCGGCAGCCAGGCGGTGATGGCGTAGAACAGAAGCGACTGCAGGCCCAGGTAAACCGATACCTGCCAGGCCAGTGGATCGCGCAGCAGATTGCCGGCTGACGGGATGCGCGTCCCGGCGCCACCTGCCGCAGGGGCCATGCGTCTCTTCAGCAGGAGCAGGAGGAACAGGCCCGCCAGTGGGGTGAACACCCAGCTGAGCAGGGTCAGCCGGGTGTTGCCGTCCAGGAGCTGAAGCAGCGGCACGGTGAGGACGGCCGCCAGCGTGGGACCGAGCGACATGGATACCGAGTAGACGCTCATCAGTGGACCCGCCAGGTGCGACCAGTCGCGCTTGACCAGGCCAGGCAGGAGCACGTTGTTCACTGCAATGGCCGCTCCCAGGATGACAGTTCCCGTGAACAGGCCGGCGGGACCGTCGAGTGCCCGGACCAGCATGCCGCAGGTTGTGAGCAGCAGCATCGCCAGGATTGTCCGTTCCATGCCGAACCTGCGCTCCAGACGCGGCGCGATGAGCGCGAGCAGCCCGAAGCACAGGACCGGCAGGGTGGTCAGGAGGCTGGCGGCCACGCTGCTCAGGCCGTAGGCGGCCTGGAGCTGCAGCAGGATGGGTGAGACACTGACTATCGGGGCGCGCATGGACAGGCCGATGACCAGTACCGTTATGACTGCAAGTGCCAGGTTGCGGTTAGAGGCGTTGGCTGATGACGTGCCCACTGTGCCGAACGATAGCAGCTTGTGCGCGTGCCGCCCCTGAACATGGACCCCCTTAAATCTGTGCTAGACTCCTTAAGTTGCCGCGCCGTCCTGGCGCATGGCGAACCGGTCAAAATCAGCGTTGATTACCCGTAGGTGCCTGTCTGGAGTCTGGTCGGTAGCGAGGTAAAACGCCGCAACCGGTAGGAATCCAGCAAGCAGCTGTCCAGCTGCATCACCCGGTCCGGGTAACCCCCGGGTCGGCATCCACAAGGGGATCAACATGTTTACTGACTTCGCGCTCGATGAGCGCATCATCTCTGCGCTAGCCGCAAAAGGAATCACCGAACCCACACCAGTGCAACGCGAGGCTCTGCCCGCTGCTTTAGAAGGCCGCGACATTGTCGGCCAGGCCCGCACCGGCACGGGCAAGACCCTGGCTTTCGGCCTGCCGATCGCCCAGCGTCTTGATGATGACAACACGCGTGGCCGTGCCCCCAGGGCACTTGTGCTCACGCCAACCCGCGAACTTGCCATGCAGGTGGCAGGCGAACTCGAATGGGTCGCCCGGCATCTCCGCGTGGTGACCATCTACGGCGGCACCGGTTACGGCCGCCAGGCCCGCGACCTGCAGGCCGGAGTCGACGTGGTGGTGGCTACTCCAGGCCGCGCCCTCGACTACATGCGCCAGAACATCCTCGACCTCTCGGCAATCCAGATTGTCGTGCTGGACGAAGCCGACGAGATGCTCTCGATGGGCTTTGAGGAGGATGTGGAAACCATGCTGGCCGCCACAGCCGAAGGCCGCCAGACCATGCTGTTCTCCGCGACACTGCCCGGCTGGGCCCGGCACCTGTCCGAGCAGTACCTGAGCAACCCGTTCCAGGTGAACGTTGTCGCCAGCGAGGAAGTCACCTACGACGAACTCGCGATTGAAGCACCCGGCCGCAACCGCCTGAACCTCCTGGCGGACGTGCTGCACGTTCATGGTGGCGGCCGCGCCATCGTCTTCACCCACACCAAGGTCGAGGTCGATGAGATTGCCCAGGGGCTCAACGCCGTTGGCATCCCCGCCGAAGCGATCCACGGCGACCTGAACCAGACCCAGCGCGAGCGCGTGGTCGAGCGTTTCCGCCGCGGTCAGCTCTCAGTGCTGGTTGGCACCGACGTCGCGGCCCGCGGCCTGGACATCCCCGAGGTTGACTCGGTCATCCACTACCGCATACCCAGCCAGTCGGCCAGCTACCAGCATCGCTCGGGCCGCACCGGCCGCGCCGGCCGCAGCGGCACCGTGGTGATTCTCTTCGGCAAAAACGAGCGCCGCAAGCTGCAGATGCTTGAGCGCGCCGTGCGTCGCCGATTCGACATCACCCGCGCCCCCACCCCCGACGAGGTGCAGGCCAGCAAGCTCTCCGGACTGCTGCTGCGCATCGAGGACCAGGACGCTGCAGACCGCAAGCCCTGGCTGGGAGTCGCCCAGGAGTGGATCGACGGAGGCCGCGTCAACGAGCTCGCCGGCCTGATGACCATCCTGCTCGGCGGAGCGCCCGAGGAAGCCAGCCTGCTCACGGGCGAACCCGGCCAGGTGACCGTGCAGCTCAGCGGTGGCAGGCTCACTGCCCCGCATGTCGTGCGCCTGCTCAAGGACTCCGGAGCCAGCCAGATCGGCAGGATCATGCCCATCTACGACGGTGCGGTCGCCGACGTGCCCGCGCGTGACGTGGCCGGCCTTATCGGCAGGGACCTGGAGGGCTTCAAGGTCTCGCGTGCCACCCACATCCCGCCGCCTCCCGCAGGCCGCGGACCGCAGTCAGGCAGCCGTCCTGACCGTGGGCAGGGCAGTGGCGGTTACCGCCGCCGCAGCCGCCCGCAGGGCGAGTACCGGCGCAACTGACGCTGAGCGAAGATCAGGAAGGCCCGGCAGTATCCGTACTGCCGGGCCTTCCTTTATCCCGTTGTCGCCGGAGCTTTGACTTCAGGCGCGGGCGGTGGCGATGAAGCGCTGAACCGCGCTGATGTGCTCGGTGATCTTGATGCCACGGGGGCAGGCTTCCGTGCAGTTGAACGCCTTGCGGCAGCGCCACACACCATTGGGTGCCTGCATCGCCTTCAGGTGCTCCTGGGGTGCGGTGTCACGCGAATCGAAGATGAAGCGGTGCGCGTTCACGATGGCTGCGGGCCCGATGTAGCGGCCGTTGGTCCAGAACACCGGGCAGCTGCTGGTGCAGGCGGCGCAGAGGATGCACTTGGTGGTGTCGTCGAATATTGCGCGTTCCTCGGGGCTCTGCAGGCGTTCGCCGGG
>CAYMUK010000026.1:0-2917 GCA_964393655.1 uncultured bacterium
ACCATGGCGGTCACCAGCGGCACCAAGACCGGCCACAACACCGCCTGATCCAGCAGCAGGTTCATTCAGCTCCCCCTTGTGGCTCGAAGGGCGAGCCAAGGTCCTCGGCTGCAGTCAGCTCGCGGCTGTCAAGGGTGCCGAGCGAGCGCCAGGTTCTGACTGCCAGCGCGACCAGCAGGGCGATGAGTGCGAAGCCGATGACGATGGCGGTCAGGATGAGTGCCTGCGGCAGCGGATTCGCGGCCCCCTCCGGCAGGCTTGCGCTGCCGGGCGGGATGATGGGCGGCGAAGTTGCCCCCAGCCCTCCGGCCAGAAGGATCACCAGGTTGGCCGCAGCGGACACGAGTGTGACGCCAAACATGATCCGCAACAGGTGCCGCGAAAGCAGCAGGTAGATGCCGGCTGCGAAAATGATGGAGATGGCGGCAGCGTACAGCAGGTTCATTCAAGGTCCTCCGCGTACAGCCGGAAGACCATGGCCAGCACGCCGCCCAGCACCACCAGGTAGACGCCCACGTCGAAAAGCAGCGGCGTGCCCAGCTTGAAGCCGTTCGGGAACTGCAGCCAGGCATGCTGCAGGAAGGAACTGTGGCTCAGGAGTCCCGGCAGGCCACTTGCCACGGCCGCCAGCATGCCTGCTGTGATGAGACTCAGCGGCTGCACGACCAGGCGTCGCCGTGCGGCCGGTATGCCGTCGGCCAGGGCGATTATGGCGACCGCCATCGCGCCCATGAGTCCGCCCACGAACCCGCCGCCAGGCATGTCGTGACCGCGGTAAAGAACGTACAGCGACAACGCGCCGAGCAGCCAGAAGAGCAGGCGGGACATCCGGGAGAGAATCAGGGAGTTCACGTCAGGCGGCCCGTCCTGCCCTGCGGCGCAGCAGGGCCCAGATGATCAGCGCGGCGAAGCCGATCACGGTCACCTCGCCCAGCGTATCCAGCGCGCGGAAGTCGACAAGAATCACGTTCACCACGTTGTGTCCGTGCGCCTCGGGAACGCTTGCGGTCGAATAGTAATCACTCAGGCGGGTGCCCGGTTCGGCCCCGAGCATGCCAGCAAGGCCCACAAATATCACCGCGCCGAAAGCTGTTGCCAGCACGGCGTCCAGCCGACGCTCCGCCCGGTTGCGCGTGCGGGCCGGCCGCAGCGGCAGGCGCAGCAGCAGGGCCAGCAGTACCACCAGGATGAGCGCCTCCACGGCGAACTGGGTCAGCGCCAGGTCGGGAGCGCCATTGAGCAGGTAGACGACGGCGGAACCGAAACCGACGATGCCGACACTGACCAGCGTGGCGACAAGGCCGCGCATGACCGTGGCTGCGATTGCACCGGCACACATCAGCACCAGCACCAGCAGCTGCGTAAGGCTGAAGTCCGACCCGAAAGACGGCAGCAGCAGGCCGGAACCGCTGCGCCAGACCAGGAACAGGCCACCCAGGACAACGCTGCCGACGACCATGGCCGTGTAGCTGCGCTGGTCACCGTTCTGGAGTTTGCGTGTGGTCCAGCGCGCCAGCGTCATCACACCGTCGAAGACCAGGTTGTAGCCCATTTCGGCAACCGGGTAGAGTGCGCGCCTGCGCCAGGGTTCCAGGTACGGCCAGCTGAAGGCCAGGAGTGCGCCGGCCGCCACAGCCAGGGCGCTGAGGCCCAGGACTTGAGTGAATCCGTGCCAGAGAGCCAGGTCAGGCCCGGTGCTGCCGCCGAGCGCGAAAGAAGCCGACTCGAGCAGCGGTGCACCGAAAGCGGCAGGCCAGAGCGCCAGCAGGAGTCCCGTCGCTCCCAGCACCAGCGGCCCCAAAGCCAGGCCGGGCGACTCCACCGCCTTGGCCCCACTGGGCCGCCCGATCAGGAACGGACGCACGCCGGTGTGCCAGGCGATGGCGACCAGCACGGCGCTGGTAAGCAGCATGCCGCTGAGGAGCAACAGGTTGCGCGGTTCCAGCGACAGAAGTCCGCCAAGGACCAGCTCCTTGGCCGTGAAGCCAAACAGTGGCGGCAGGCCCGCCATGGACAGCGCGGCGATGAACGCGGCGGTGGCGGTGAGCGGCAGCTGCTTCCGCAGGCCGCCCAGGTTCCGCAGGACGCTGTCACCGGCCGCTTTGATAGCTGTGCCGGCGCTGAAGAACAGCGCCGCTTTGTACAACGCGTGGGCGAGCAGGAAGCTCAGCATCGCGCCCAGTGCGGCGTCGCCGGGCAGGCCCAGCAGGAAGACCAGGATGCCCAGTGACGCCACGGTGGAGTGCGCCAGGACCGCCTTGTACTGGGTCTCGCGCAGCGCATTCAGTGCGGCCACGAGCATGGTGGTCATGCCGACTGCGATCAGGACGGTGCCGTAGCCGGGCAGGTCACTGAACGGCTGGTTCAGGCGCGCCAGCAGGTAGATGCCCAGTTTGACCATGGTGGCCGAGTGCAGGTAGGCCGAAGCGGGTGTCGGCGCTGCCATCGCGCGGGGCAACCAGAAATGGAAGGGTGCCTGCGCGGATTTGGTGAAGGCGCCAGCCAGGAACAGGCCCGCAATCAGCCAGCCGTTCTGCAGGTCGGCAATGTCATCGGCCCGGCCGGCGATGCCGGAGATTGAGTACGTTCCGAGTTCCGAACCGAGCAGCAGTATGCCGGCGAACATCGCGAGGCCGCCGGCCACGGTCACCAGCAGTGACTGCAACGCGGCCTGGCGGGCTTCCGGGCGAAAGTTCTCGAAGGCGATCAGCAGGAACGACAGGAGGCTGGTCCATTCCCAGAAGAGGTACATGACCAGCAGGTTGTCCGCCAGGACCGTGCCCAGCATCGCGGCCATGAACAGCTGGATCAGCAGGACGAAGCGGCTGCGCTCGGCGCCCGTGGAAGTACGGAAATACGAATTGGCGTAGACGGTGACCAGGGTACCGATGCCGGTGACGAGCAGTGCGAACAGCAG
>CAYMUK010000026.1:3017-10540 GCA_964393655.1 uncultured bacterium
CATCGGGACAAAATAACATCCACTTCCGCGCGTTTCCGGTCGCGGGCGCACGCGTCATATACAGCGCCCCACCCGGCAGTTGCATAATCTGATATCACTTTGATAGAGTTGGCTATCTCTTTTATGGAGGTGCCCATGGCACATATCGAATCAACCCGCCCGCAGGTCCAGGAACGCACTCTCACAGCCGGTTCCGGTGTCCCCGCCCTGATCATCTCGATCCTCTTATGCCTCGCCTTCCTGCCACTCATGATCAACGGCATCTCGATCCTGGACGGCGATGGGCCCTTCATCCCCGCGCTCGGTTCCGGCATGGGCGGACTGCAGCTGGCGGCCGGACTGGTGCTGCTGGTTGCCGGCATCCTCGGTTTCATCGGCATAACCGTCGTCGCACCCAACGAATCGCGCGTCGTGCAGCTGTTCGGGAAGTACCGCGGCACCATCCACGTAGCCGGCCTGCACTGGGTCAACCCACTCACCAGCCGGACGAAGATATCGCGCCGCATCCGTAACCACGAGACATCCGTGATGAAGGTGAACGATGCCGACGGCAACCCCATCGAGATTTCCGCTGTCGTGGTCTGGCAGGTTGAGGACACTGCGCAGGCGTCATTCGAGGTGGACAACTACGTCGATTTCGTGACCATCCAGACCGAGACGGCCGTGCGCTTCATCGCCAACCAGTACCCGTATGACGGACTGGGCAACACGGAGCTCTCCCTGCGGGACAACTCCGAGGAGATCACCCAGCAGCTGTCCAGGGAAGTGGCGGACAGGGTGACTGCCGCCGGCGTGCACGTGATCGAGAGCCGCATCACCCACCTCGCCTACGCCAGCGAAATCGCCCAGGCGATGCTGCAGCGCCAGCAGGCCAGCGCGGTGGTGGCGGCGCGCACCCAGATCGTGGAGGGCGCCATCGGCATGGTCGACCTGGCCCTGCAGCGCCTGGGTGAACAGGGCGTGGTGCAACTGGACGAGGAACGCAAGGCCCACATGGTGAGCAACCTGCTGGTGGTGCTGTGCGCAGACCGCGCTACCCAGCCGGTTGTGAACACCGGCAGCCTCTACTAGGCAGAAGCCGATCGCCAGTCGCAAACAACTGCTGCTCCGGCTTGATCCGGCCGTCCACGACGCCCTGGCGCGCTGGGCGGCCGACGAGCTGCGCAGCACGAACGCCCAGATCGAGTTCCTGCTGCGCAAGGCACTCAGGTCTGCCGGACGGATGCCCCAGGATGCCGGCGAGATACCGAAGAGAGGACGCCCGCCTTCAGAACCGGACGGGTAAGCCGGAAGCGGCTCTGTAGCGCAAGCTGCATAGTAGGATGTTCGGCATCCAGCGGGTGGCACAAGCCGAATACGGTCCCAGACGGGCCGGATTCAATCCACACCTCTGGACAGGAGGCTATTCGTGAAGAGCTCAAAGCTGCGCAACCTCGCCCTGGCACTGGCCGGCACCCTGCTCGCAGGCAGCCTGGCCTTCGCCCAGGTTGAACCACTCGACCCGCCCGAGCGCGTATCCGTCGCCTACGTACCCATCATGAAGTTCGCACCGCTGTACGTGGCAGCCGAACGCGGCCTGTTCGAGGCACTGGGCCTGGACGTCGAGATCAACCGCGTGGCATCCGGCACCGAGGCCATCGCCTTCCTGACCCAGGGTCAGATCGACGTTGGCGGCATCGCCATCGTCACCTCACTGTGGAACGGCTGGAACCAGGGCCTTGACATCCGCGTGATCGCCCCCGGGGGCCTGGAGCCATTCGAGAACAGCCCCACCAAGCTGCTCGTCCGCGCCGACCTGGCGGAATCCGGAGCCGTGACCGACATTGCTGACCTGGCTGGCCGCAACGTGGCCGTCGCCGGCGGACCCGGCTCCGGCGGCGAGTACCTGGCTGCCAAGGCACTCGAGCGCGCCGGCCTGACCATCCGGGATGTGAATCTGATCAACGTGGCCAACCCCGACATGCCCGCCAGCTTCGAAGGCGGCGCCATCGACGCAGGCATCCTGGGTTCGCCCTACGCCCAGCAGGTCGAGGAGGCCGGCTTCGGCGTGGAACTCGCCGGTGACCTGACCCCCGGCGCCATGACCGTGGCCTTCGTGGGCTCCGATAACTTCGTGAGCAACCGCCCCGAAGTCGCGCAGCGCTTCGCCCTTGCCCTCATGCAGGCCGCCCGCCTGATGCAGGGTGATGATTTCCTGTCCGAAGAGAACATGGACGCCTACCTGACCTACGTCAGCGCGACACCCGAGGCCGTGGCCGGCGACGCACTGCTCGTCTTCGACCCGGAACAGCAGATTCCCGTGAACGATCTGGCTGACGTGGAGCGCACGCACCGCGAGAACGGCCGCACCGAATACGAGGAACCGCTTGACCTGAGCAACGTCGTCAACAGCTCGTTCACCGAATGGGCGCTCGAGGTCCTCGGGCCATACCAGGAGTAACAACCCCTGCTGCAGTGAAGATCTCCGCCGTCAACATCGGCAAGACCTTCGAAACCGCCCGTGGCACGGGAATCGCCATCCGCGACTTCAACCTTGAGGTCGCGGAAGGCGAGTTCGTTTGCATCGTCGGCCCGTCCGGCTGCGGCAAATCCACCTTCCTGCGCATACTGGCCGGCCTGACGCCGCTCACCAGCGGCAGCGTCAGCATCGCCCCGGGCGCACCCGGCAAGCCGCTCAACAGCGTCGTATTCCAGGAATACGCGATTTTTCCCTGGAAGTCGGTGCTGGACAACGTGGCCTTCGGCCTGCAGATGCGCGGCATCGGTAAGAAGGAACGTTACGGGGTCGCCCGGCAGTGGCTGGAGCGCGTCGGCCTGCTCAAGTTCGAGGATTACTACCCGGCGCAGCTGTCCGGCGGCATGAAGCAGCGCGTGGCCATCGCGCGCGCCCTGGCGAACGACCCGGAGGTGCTGCTGATGGACGAGCCCCTGGGTGCACTGGACGCGCAGACCAAGACGGTTCTGCAGGGTGAGCTGATGCGCATCTGGGAGGAACACCGCAAGACGGTGGTGTACATCACGCACTCGATCGACGAGGCGGTGCTGCTTGCCGATCGCGTGGTGATCATGACCGCGCATCCCGGCACGAACAAGACCGAGTTCCGCGTGGACCTGCCCCGGCCCCGCACGGTGCAGACCACCTCAACCCCCGAGTTCGCCGCCATGACCGGCCTTGTCTGGCAGGCGCTCGAGGACGAGGTCAGGAAAGCCATGGAGTCGCAGCGATGAGCCCGCCTCCGTGGTTGGTCTGGACCTTTACCGTCGTCGTCATCGGCCTGTTCATCTATTTTGCTGACACTTATGGCAAGCGCGTCCCCTATGCGCGCAAGCAAGCCTACAACCGGGCACTGGCCATCGGCTTCCCGCTGCTGGTGCTGGTGACGTGGGAGCTGCTGGTGCACTTCGGCTACCTGAACGGCCGCTGGTTCCCACCACCGAGCCGCATACTGGTCGCCCTGTGGGACCTGATCACCTCGTACAACCACCGTGACGAGACGAGCCTGCTGGGCCGTCCCTGGCTGATACCCGGAATCTGGGCCCAGGAGGGCTGGAAGGGCGCCTGGGCGCTCCTTGCCGAAAGTCACGTGCTGGCGACGCTGTTCCGCGTGGCGGCCGGCTTCGTCATCGGCGCGGCACCGGGCATCCTTGTCGGCATGGCGATGGGCCTGAACCACACGATCCGCCAGATGCTGGACCCGATAATGTCGGCAATCTACGTGCTGCCGAAGATCGCCATCTTCCCGCTCATGATGCTGGTGTTCGCCAACCCGTTCGGCGAAGGTCCGAAGGTTGCGGTCATCGCCATCACCGCCTTCTTCCTCATAGCCATCAACACCATGGCGGGCGTGCGCGGCATCGAACCGGTCTTCCTGGAAGCCGGCCGCAACTTCGGGGCCGGGCGCTGGCAGATGCTGCGGCACGTGATAATCCCCGGCGCGCTGCCCATCATCTTCTCCGGCCTGCGCATCGCACTCGGTTCGGCGCTCATCGTCATCGTGGCAGTCGAGTTCATCCGCGCCCAGCAGGGCGTGGGCTTCCTGGTGTTCTACTACTGGACGGTGCTGTCAATCGACAAGATGTACGCGTCCCTTTTCGTGGTCATGGTCATGGGCGTGGGGCTCACCTGGCTGCTCCAGTGGCTGGAGCGGAAGGCGATGCCCTGGCGCGGGTGAGCCTCAGCCCTCGCTAAATGTGAACTACCCCTGTACAAGCCCTTGTACCCAGTGCTATCCTCGGCCCTATATCTGGATGGCAACTGGCACAAGCTGCAGTCAAGCCGCCAGATTGCTTGATTTTACCGGACCCGGCATTCTGCCGCCGGTCAGGGAAGGTGGCGGGGCACATGCAGGTACTGGTGGCAACGGATTCGGAAAGCGGCAACACGTTCGAAGTCGCCCTGGAAATCGAAGCCGCACTGCGTGAAGCCGGCTGCAGCGTGATAAGCCACCGGATCAACGGCAAGCAGCCACTGACCAACCTGCCCAGGCTGCAGCTCGCCTTCGTCGGCAGCTACACCTGGGGCTACGGCGCAGCACCACCAGCAACAGAATGGTTCATGGAAGAACAGGCACTCGACTGCCCTGTCGCCTGCTTCGGCACCGGCGAGACGCAGTGGGGACTGGAATACTTCTGCGGCGCCGTCGATCTGCTGGCCGCGCGTTACGCGAGCCCGTTCAGCAGCTTCAAGCAGGAACAGATGCCTGGTTCCCGGCAGCGGACCGAAATCCGCGCCTGGGCCCTACGAATACTCGAGCACGTGCGCACTCGCGCCACAACCACAGGGGAGTTGACTCAGATGACACAGACAGTCGGATTCACGCACTTTCAGCCGGACACGCTTCAGGGCGAATGGCTCGTCGAGTTCTACAAGGACGACTGCGTCCCCTGCAAGATGCTCGGCAAGACGCTCGACAGGCTGCAGGGCGAGGCCAACATCCTGAAAGTGCACCTGCAGGGCGATTCCGACTTCGAGTCAGCCGCCGGCAGCTACGGCGTCCAGTCCGTTCCCACCCTCCTGCTCGTGCGCGACGGCGAGCTGCTGCACCAGTCCGCGGGCTTCAAGAGCCCGGCCGACCTGAGCCGCCTCCTCGACCAGCACTTCGACTCCGGCAAGGTAGCGGCCTGATGGGCGTCCTCGACCAGACCCAGACCGCAGAGCTGACCAGCAGCGCCTTCATCACCAAGGACGACCGCAAGCGCCGCCAGCAGTTCCGCCCCGAACGCCTGATCGCCTACCTGAACCGCCACGCGGAGGGCGTGCTGGACGACAGCTACGACCTGGAAACCTTCCGGCGCAAGGCTCTCAGTTACGTCGAAGGCCAGGGCGAGGTCTCGGCGGACAACCTGGTGGACTACCTGATCCGTATCGGCGTCGAAAACACCGATGTGGATGCACCCGACTGGAAGTACTTCGCCGCGCGCCTCTACCTGCACCAGCTCTACAAGCAGGCCAGCCGCAACCGCTTCTACACCACCGAGAAGAAGTACGGCGACTTCTTCGGCCTGCTGGAAACCCTTACCCAGCGCGGCGTGTACGCCCAACGCCTCCTCGACCGCTACTCACGGGATGAACTCATGCTGGCCGGCACCTGGATCGAACCGGAGCGCGACCACCTGCTCGACTACATCGGCCTCCGCACCCTGGCGGAACGCTACCTGGCAACCGACAAGGCAGGCGAAGTGTTCGAACTGCCGCAGGAACGCTGGCTCGTCATCGCCCTGCACCTGATGAGCGACGAGGAAGAATCCCAGCGCATGGAACTGGTCCGCGAGGCCTACTGGGCGCTCAGCAACCTCTACATGACCGTCGCCACCCCCACCCTGGCCAACGCCGGCAAGACCTACGGACAGCTCTCAAGCTGCTTCGAGATTGTGGTGGACGACAGCCTGGACGGCATCTACAGCAGCGTCCACGACGCCGCCAACCTGTCCAAGGGCGGCGGAGGACTGGGCATCTACGCGGGCTTCATCCGCTCGCGCGGCAGCGACATCCGCGGCTACAAAGGCACCGCAGGCGGCACCATCCCGTTCCTGAAACTCTTCGACGCCACCGCCGTCGCCGTCGACCAGCTCGGAGTACGCAAGGGCGCCATCGCCGTCTACCAGGACGTATGGCACAAGGACATCCAGGCGTTCCTGGACCTGCGCCTGAACAACGGCGACGAAACCAACCGCGCGCACAACCTCCACCCGGGCCTGTGCATCCCCGACCTGTTCATGGAACGCGTCGCCGCAGACGGCGACTGGTACCTGTTCGACCCCCATGAAGTGCACGAGAAGAAAGGCTGGTACCTGCAGGACTTCCACGACGAACAGCGCGGCAGCGGCAGCTTCCGTCAGCACTACGAGGAACTCGTGCAGGACGTCAGCATCAGCCGCACCATCGTCAAAGCCAAGGCGCTGTGGAAAGCCATCCTGCGCAGCCAGGTCGAAACCGGCTACCCCTACATGTTCTACCGGGACACCGTCAACCGCGCGAACCCCAACGCACACGCCGGCGTCATCTACTCAAGCAACCTCTGCAGCGAAATCATGCAGAACCAGTCCGCCACCGTGCAGGAAAGCGTTCACCTCGACGACGGCACCGACCGCATCATCGTCACCAAGACACCAGGCGACATGGTCGTCTGCAACCTCTCCAGCATCACCCTGGGCAGAACCGGCGACGACGACGCGATCCTGGAGCGCCTGATCCGCGTGCAGGTCCGCATGCTCGACAACGTCATCGACCTCAACAGCCTCCCCGTCGTCGAAGCCCAACGCACCAACAAGCGCTACCGCGCCGTAGGGCTCGGCACCAGCGGCTGGCACCACCTGCTCGCCCTCAAAGGCATCGACTGGGAAAGCCAGGAAGCGGTCGACTTCGCCGACGAACTCTACGAGAAAATCAACTACCACACCATCCGCGCCAGCAACGAACTCGCAGTCGAAAAAGGCGCCTACCCCCTGTTCCGCGGCAGCGACTGGGAGACAGGCGCGTACTTCGAGAAGCGCGACTATAAAAGCGAAAAATGGCAGGAACTCAGGAAGCACGTGCAGGCGGGCGGCGTGCGCAACGGCTACATGCTCGCCATCGCCCCCACCGCCTCCACGAGCATCATCAGCGGCACCACCGCAGGCCTCGACGGCGTGACGGACGTCTACTACGTCGAAGAGAAAAAGGACATGAAGATACCCGTGGTGGTCCCCGGACTCAACCCCGACACCTACCCCTACTACAAACCCGCCTACCAGCAGGACCAGAGCTGGAGCATCAAGCAGAACGCCGCCCGGCAACGGCACGTCGACCAGAGCCAGAGCTTCAACCTCTACCTCAACGCCAGCGAAGACTCCCAGGGCGGCGGGAAGAAAGCCGTCAAGCTCAACAAGTGGCACATCGAGGCTTGGAAAGCCGGGCTGAAAACCACCTATTATGTGCGGTCGCAGACTGTTATGGCTGAGGATTGCGTCTGGTGTGCAAGTTGATGGTGGTTGTTGTGGGGGGGGGGGGGGGGGGGTGGGGGGTGTTGGACGGGCCCAACAAC
>CAYMUK010000026.1:10550-18041 GCA_964393655.1 uncultured bacterium
TGTGCGGTCGCAGACTTTTTTGGCTGAGGACTGCATTTGGTGTGCTAGTTGATGGTGGTTTTTGTGGAGGCCTCGTTCGCCTTCGGCTCTCTAACGGCCTCAAAAAAAACCACCATCAACTTTGTGGCGAAGGGGTCATTGGGCGCCGTAGGCGCCCTCGACCAAGGCGGGGGCGATTTGACGGGTCATTTCGGGGATAAAGGAGTCGGCGCTTGGTGAAGCTGAAGCGTGGGGATACTGTTGCTGTTGTTTCGCCCTCGTTTGCTGCTCCCGGGTTTGCCCCTGGGGTGCATTTGCAGGCGGTTCGGCGGATACGGGAGGAGTTGGGGCTCGAGGTTGTTGAGTTTCCTACCACCCGGGAGCTGGGGGCAAGTGCTGAGGACCGGGCCCGGGATGTCAGTGCGGCGTTTGGCGATGCCAGCATCAAGGCGATATTTGCTTCCATCGGGGGGAACGACCAGATAACCGTTACGCCCCACCTCGATGAAGAGATGATTGTGGCGAATCCCAAGCCCTTCTTCGGGTACAGCGACAACACCAATCTGCTCAACTGGCTCTGGCTACGCGGCGTGCCCGCTTTCCATGGGGGATCGACGCAGGTGCACTTAGGGGCCGGCCCGGGTATTGACGAGGTGCATATGTCGTCATTACGGGCCGCACTGTTTACCGGAGGAACCCTGGAGGTTTATGAGCCTGGCGAATCCGAGGATTTTAGCCCCGATTGGCTCTCCCCGGAAGCGCTGCACGAGTACGGCGAGCGTGAACCCACCAAACCGTGGCACTGGGCCGGCCCCGCACGTACCGTGCAGGGGCGCACCTGGGGCGGTTGCCTGGAGGTCATCGACCAGCTGGCCCTGGCCGACCGGCTGCCACCAAACGTGGAACTGCGCGGAAGCATCCTTCTGGTGGAGACCAGCGAGGAAAGGCCGACAGCGGACCAGGTGAACCGCTGGCTCCGCGGACTGGGTGAGCGGGGGTTGCTGGCCAGCGTCTCCGGCGTGCTCGTCGCCCGACCGCCCGTCAGCAGTCACGGTCAGGTGCCGGCTGCTGCCGAGCGGGAGCGGCTGCGGGCGGAGCAGCGTGATGTCGTGCTCGCGAACATGGAGGCGTACAACCCTGAAGCGGTTGTTTGCATCGGGGTTCCTTTCGGGCACACGCGGCCGCAGTGGATTCTGCCGTATGGAGGCATGCTGGAGCTCGACGGCGTAACGCGGAAAATTACCGCGGACTACGGCTAGGGGCCCGCCCGCGCCAACAGGCGATCCTCCTTGGCTGCTACAGTCAGCACCAGCAGCCAAGGAGGAGCCAAAACATGAGTCTGGAACTTCCCGGAATCCACCATCTGACCGCCGTTTCTGCCAACATCAGCGAAAACCGGTCGTTCTACACGCAGTCGCTGGGCATGCGCCTGGTGAAGCGCACCGTTAACCAGGACGACACTTCGGCTTACCACCTGTTTTACGCGGACAAGGTCGGTACGCCCGGAACGGACCTGACGTTCTTCGACTGGAATGCACCCCGTGAGCAGCGCGGCAACAACACCGTCACACAGACAGGGCTTCGCGTCCGGTCGCCGGAAAGCCTGGATTACTGGCTGGGGCGACTCACTGAACTCGGCGTGAACAGTGGCGGTATCGTGGAGCTGGACGGCCGCCAGCAGATCAGCTTCGAAGACCCTGAAGGCCAGCGGCTCGCTCTGCTCGTCGACGACGGCGCCGGCGATGAACCGGTGCCCTGGGAGCAGAGCCCGGTACCTGCCGAGCACCAGATCCGGGGCCTGGGTCCCATCGTGATGAGCGTGCCCGAGCTCAGCGGCACGGACGCCGTCCTGCGCCAGGTGCTGAACATGACCCCGGTGCGCGAGTACGAAGATCCGGAGACCCCGAAGGCTCTGCGGCACGTGTACCAGATGGCCACAGGCGGCGCGCACGCCGAGCTGCACGTGGCCGTCCAGCCGGACCTGCCGCCCGCCCGGCCTGGAGCAGGTGGCGTGCACCACGTCGCCTTCCGCGTGCCGGACAACGATTACGACGCCTGGGCTGAGCGACTGAAGCAGTTCGGCATGCCCAACAGCGGCAAAGTCGACCGCTACTACTTCCGGAGCCTCTACTTCCGGGAACCGAACGGCGTGCTGTTCGAACTGGCGACCGACGGACCCGGCTTCGCAGTGGATGAACCGCTTGCGAGCCTGGGCGAGGAACTCGTGTTGCCACCGTTCCTGGAACCGCGTCGCGAGCAGATCCTGCGGGGGCTCAAGCCGCTCGGCTAAGCCGACCGGCAACAGGCTGAATCGCAGGGTGTGTACTTTGTACTTGCTTGTCACGTACCGGCAGGCTCCATGGCTGCCTAGAGTTGTCTAGATAACTAGACAAGGACGGTCAGCTCGTGTTCAGCAGTGATGCACGGCCAATCTACGTCACCATTTCCGATGAACTGCGGCAGCGGATCATCAGTGGTTCGCTCTCGGTCGGGGACCAGATTCCCACCGAGGCGGAGTTATGCGACCAGTACGGCGTCTCGCGCATGACAGTCAGGCAGGCGCTGGATTCGCTCGTCTCGAGCGGTTACCTGATGCGCCTGCGCGGCAAGGGCACTTTCGTGAGCTCGGACAAGGCGGAGCGTTCAGCCTCGCGCCTGCTGGGGTTCGAGGAAGACACGTTGGGTCGCGGGCTTACACCCGCCACTCGCGTGCTGAGCACCAGGTGGCTGGAAGCCAACCGCGAGGAACGGCAGCTGCTGGGTCAGCTCCCCGGCTCGCGGGTCCAGCGGATCGACCGCTTGAGGACCGTGAACGACGAGCCCGTGGGCATAAACCACGTGGTGCTCCTGGAGCGCTGGGGCAGGGCCCTGGCGGGAGAGGATTTCAGCCGGTCGCTCTATTCGATACTTCGAGAATCTCTGGCCGACGAGGTGAAGGAAGCGGAACAGCGCATCGAGGCTGCTCCGGCCGACGACGCGCAGGCAGAACTGCTGGAGGTTGCTGTCGGCGCCCCCCTGCTGCGCATCGTCCGCACCACCTACCTCGAGCGGCACGGACTCATCGGCCTGACTCGCACCTTCTACCGCGGGGACCGTTACTTCCTGTCCCTCAAGGTGAGTCGCGAGTCGCTCAACCACGGCGCGCCGCTGGCGGCCGCCACCACCATCCCGGCAACACTCAAGGAGGAATCATGACCAACAGCAAGAAAATCCGTTCCCTGCTCATGGCCGGCCTGCTGCTCTGCTTCGGCACCGCACTGGCCCAGGATTGCGAGCGCGGCGAGCTCGACACCCGCTACTGCGACGCCAACGGCGACATGCTGGCAGACGCACCGACGGACGCGGCTGACCTGCAGAACCCGTCCACGCTCGTGTTCACCTACGCACCAACTGAGGATCCGGCCGTCTACCAGGGCGCCTTCGGCGACTTCCTCGATCACCTGTCCGAGATGACCGGCAAGGAAGTCATCTACTTCCCGGTCCAGAGTTACGCGGCGCAGATCGAGGCCATGCGCGCGGGCCGCCTGCACGTATCGGGCTTCGCAGCCGGTGCCGTACAGGAAGCCGTCAACACGGCCGGCTTCATTCCGGCAGTCATCATGGCCGACACCGAAGGAGTGTACGGCTACACCATGCAGATAATCGTGCAGCCCGACTCGGACATCGAGTCACTCGAGGACGTAATCGGCCGGCAGCTGGCTTTCGTGAGCCCCACCTCCAACAGTGGCTACAAGGCACCCTCGGCACTCCTTTTTGCCGAACTCGGCGTCAAACCCGATGAGGGCTACCAGACCGCATTCTCTGGCGGGCATGACAACTCCATCCTGGGCGTCGTCAACGGCGATTACGAAGCGGCCGCCATCGCCTCCAGCGTCATGGAGCGGATGATCGACCGCGAGGTGCTGAGCAGCGACGACGTGCGCATCATCTACGAATCGCAGTCCTTCCCCTCTACCGCCTACGGCTACGTGCACAACCTGGACCCCGAACTCGCCGCCACGATTACGGAAGCGTTCCTGAGCTTCGACTGGGAAGGCACCGGCCTCAAGGAGGAGTTCTCCGACAGCGATCAGTTCGTCGCCATCGATTACGCCCGCGACTGGGAAGTGCTGCGGCAGATCGACGCCGCCAGCAAGGAACTCGAGGAGTAGTCGCCATACTCTCCATCACGAGTCTGACCAAGCAGTACGGACGCGGTGAAGTCGCTGTCCGCAATGTGGACCTGGAGGTGCCCGCGGGCGAGATCATCGCCCTCATCGGCCCCTCCGGGGCCGGCAAAAGCACGCTGATCCGCTGCATAAACCGTCTGGTTGAACCAACGTCGGGCAGCATCAAGCTCGGCGGACGTGAGCTGACAACGCTGCGCGGCACGGCCCTGCGGCACGCGCGGAGGCGCATCGGCATGATCTTCCAGGAACACGCCCTGGTGGACCGGCTGACCGTGATGGAGAACGTACTTTCCGGGCAACTCGGCTACACGGGATTCTGGCGCAGTCAACTGCGCCGGTTCCCGCAGCCGGTTGTCGACCGCGCGTTCGAACTGCTTGAGCGCGTCGGCATCGTCGACCACGTGGACAAGCGTGCCGACCAGCTCTCAGGCGGCCAGAGGCAGCGTGTCGGCATCGCCCGCGCCCTGCTGCAGGACCCCGAATTCCTGCTGGTGGACGAGCCCACAGCCAGCCTGGACCCCAAGACTTCAAGGCAGATCATGCGCTTGCTGCTGGAACTTGCGGACGAGCATGGGCTGAGCGCCATCATCAACATCCACGACGTGCCGCTGGCACAGATGTTCATAAACCGGATTGTCGGCTTGCAGGCGGGTCAGATTGTCTTCGACGGGCCCACCCAGCAGCTCACGCCGGAGGTCCTGACCACCATCTACGGTGAGGAGGACTGGTTACCGGCCAAGGACGGGAGTGCAGAAGCCGATATAGAGGATGAAGCCGACCCTGTGGACGTGTTGCCGGCATGACCGGCAGCTCCCCGTCAAGGCGCTGGCGTCCGCCGCCGATGATCCGCCAGCCGTGGCTGCGCTGGGTCGTCGGACTCGCCGTCCTCACCTATCTGTATTTGGCCATCTCGACCCTCAACATCAACTGGGAGCGTGTGCAGCTCGGCTGGGACCGCGCCCGCACACTGTTCTCCGGCTTCCTGACCCCTGATTTCGTCAGTCGCAGCAGCGCCATCGGCCAGGGGCTGCTGGAAAGCCTGACCATGACCGCGGTGGCCACGGTGCTCGGCGTCCTACTGTCAGTACCTTTCGCTTTCGGGGCGGCCCGCAATATTGCGCCTCTGCCTGTCTATCTTTTCTCGCGCGCAGTGATAGTCATATCGCGCAGTTTCCAGGAGATCGTGATTGCGATCTTCTTCGTGGTCATGATCGGCTTCGGTCCGCTGGCCGGCACCCTGACGCTGGCGTTCGCCACCATCGGCTTCCTTGGCAAGCTGCTGGCCGAAGCCATCGAGGACATCGACCCGCAGCAGCTTGAGGCGATCCGCGCCACCGGCGCCAGCTGGTTCCAGCTCATGGCCTTCGGGGTCGTACCGCAGATACGCTCGCGCTTCGTCGGCCTCTCGCTCTACCGGCTGGACATCAACTTCCGCGAGTCGTCCGTACTCGGCATTGTCGGCGCCGGCGGCATCGGTGCCACGCTTAACACCTCCATCTCCCGCTACGAGTACAGCACTACAGCGGCGATAATCCTGCTGATCGTCGGCATGGTGCTGCTGCTGGAATACACCTCCGGCTTCATCAGGGCGAGGCTGCGCTGATGCCGGTCACCACCCGTGACGGTCAGCGCCTGTGGAGCAAGTCGACCCGCGGCGAATCCCTGCTCAGCTGGCTGCTCTGGCTGGTCGGCCTCGTCGTGCTGGTCATTTGCTTCCGCTTCATCTCCGGTCACACCATCTGGGTCTTCGTGCTCGACGCACCCGAACAGGCCGCCGACCTGGTCAGCCGCATGTTCCCACCGGACTGGGCTTACGCCAACCGGCTGTGGCGCGCCCTCTGGGACACCATCAACATCGCCACGCTGGGCACGCTGCTGGCTGTGCTCATCTCGATCCCGCTCGCGTTCCTGGCGGCGCGCAACACCACCCCCCACCCGCTGTTCAGGCAGTTCGCGTTGCTCGTAATCGTCTTCTCGCGTTCCGTCAACGCGCTCATCTGGGCGCTGCTGCTTGTCAGCGTGCTGGGGCCGGGTCTGCTGGCCGGCATCCTCGCCATCGCACTCCGTTCGATCGGCTTCGTCAGCAAGCTGCTGTTTGAGGCCATCGAGGAAATCAACCCGCGCCCGATCGAGGCCCTGGCTTCGACCGGCGCCAGCCAGATGCAGGTGACCAGTTACGGCATCGTGCCCCAGGTCATGCCGACCTTTGTCGGCACGTCCGTCTACCGCTGGGACATCAACATCCGCGAATCCACCATCGTCGGCCTCGTGGGCGCGGGTGGCATCGGCCTGCAACTGGACGCCGCCATCGCCTCGCTGCAATGGGAGCGGGCCAGCATCATCTTCATCCTCATCCTGGCCCTGGTGGTGATCAGCGAGTGGGTTTCGGCGCAGGCCAGGAAGGCGATAACGTGACCCGGCTCAAAGGGCTTCAGACCATTTTCTTCGACCTGGACGGCTGCATCTGGTTCGGTGACCGCCTGGCGGACAACGCCGACCACCTGGTCCGGCAACTCCGCGACGCCGGCCTGAACGTGGCGTTCGTCAGCAACGTCACCAGCACCACCGCCTCACTGGTGGCGGAACGGCTGACCTACATGGGCATACCGGCTATTGAGTCACAGGTCATGACGCCATTCACCATCCTGCGGCAGCATCCGCTGCTTCAGGGCAACCCTGCCGTTTACCTGCTGGGTAACCGGATCATCCGGGATGCCCTGCATAAGGCGGGTCTCATGCTCACCGACGACCCGGCAGCCGCCGAAGTCGTAGTGGTGAGCCGCGACACCGACCTCACCTACAGTCATCTGGCCGAAGCGTGCCAGGCGCTGTACCAGGGCGCCTCGCTCCTGGCCCTGAACCTGGACGCCCGCGTGCCGGTCGAAGGGGGCGTCTACCTGCCAGGCAACGGCTCAATCGTCGCGGCACTCACCACCGCAACCGGCGTGAAAGCGGAAGCGATTGGCAAGCCTTCGGGCTTCTTTTTCGACCGCGCACTCGAGCGCTTCGGCGCGGATCGTCAGACCACAGCGATGGTGGGCGACAACCTGGATTCGGACATTCAGGGCGGGCGCGATGCCGGGCTGCTTACTGTCCAGGTTGGGCTTGACGGGTTCTCGCAGCTCGAGGAACCGGCCGTTCCGGATTACCGGGTGCGGGATTTGTTTGAGCTGGAGGCGCTGTTTAAGGCGGCGGCTGGTTGAGCCGTACGCATCCCATGTAAATTGCCGGCGGGATGGATGGTGTCCGCCGGCAATTGTTTTGTCTGGAGTTCGCCGCTGGTTGCCGCTCAGTAGACCTGCTCGCGCTGACCGAAGCTGAAGAATGCCGCGAAGGTGACCTC
>CAYMUK010000027.1:0-17666 GCA_964393655.1 uncultured bacterium
TCGACGCCGACAAGACCGGCTTCCTGCGCAGCACCCGCAGCCTGATCCAGACGATGGGCCGCGCGGCCCGAAATGTGAACGGCCAGGTCTACCTGTACGCCGACACCAGTTCCGACGCCATGGAAACCGCCATCTCCGAGACCACGAGGCGGCGCGAGAAGCAGCTGGCCTACAACCTGGAGCACGGCATAACCCCTGAGACCATCCGCAAGCGCGTTCACGAGGTAATCCGCGGCGAGAAGGAACCGGGCGCAGAAGATGTCCCTCCCAGACTCGCCCCCTGGGAACGCGAACTGGCACAGGACGATGCCCGTCAGGAACTGGCGCTGCTGGAGAACGAGATGTGGCAGGCGTCCGAGGACCTGGACTTCGAAAAGGCCGCCAATCTCCGCGACGCTATCAGGGAGGCCGAGGCACGACTGCAGGGCGTGGACCTCAGGCTGCCGGAACTGCCGGCCGCCGCGCGGCCCGCGGGTGGCCGGAAGCAACGTCGGGCACGCGCCTGAGCCGGCATGATAGGCTTCAGCAGGAGGAATTCAGGTGAACTTTCAGGTGGGAGACCGGGTGGTATATCCACCGCAGGGCGGTGGCACCATCCAGGAGATTGTCGAGCGGCAGGTCCTGGGTAAGCCACAGCGTTACCTGAAGGTGGTGTTCGTGCGGGGCGACATGGAAGTGCTCGTACCGCTGGAAAACGCCATGCAGGTCGGCCTGCGCCGCACCCTCACCCTTGATGAGTTCGAGCGGCTGTCCCAGCATGCGGAGGTCCAGCTGGACCTTCCAGGTCAGTGGCCACCGAGGTTCCGTGTGGAGCAGGACATCCTGGCCCGGTGTGACGCCTTCGAACTCGCCAGGCTGATAACCACGCTGACGCAGCGTGACGCAGAACGCGGCCTGGCAAGCACGGAACGCGAGATCCTGGAGACGGCCCGTGCGCTGCTTGCCAGCGAGCTGGCCGTGGTCCGGGACTGGACCCTGCAGCAGAGCGAAAGCTGGCTGGACGAGAGCCTGCTGGCTGGCAGCCCCGAAGTTTGAACCCAAAACTGACCTCACGGGGTGTTGTCACTGACCTGCTGGCCCGTCACGGCCTCAGGCCGGACAAGTCGTTCGGACAGAATTTCCTGGTGGATCAGGCCGCACTGATGGCGGTGGTCGAGGCAGCCGACATCACGGCTGACCAGACCGTCCTGGAGTTCGGGCCCGGTCTGGGCGTCCTGACCAGGGAACTGGCAGAGCGCGCGGGCCGGGTCGTGGCCGTGGAACTGGACTCCCGGATGCTGCCGGTACTTAACGAGACGCTGGCCGGGCTTGACAACGTGACGGTCCTGCACCAGGACGCACTGGAGTTCGATTACTCGCAGCTTGAGGCCGGTTCCAGCCTGGTGGCCAACCTGCCCTACAACGTGGCGACCCGGCTGGTCAGCGACGCGCTCGAAAGCGGCCGGCTGGCGCGGGTCGTGGCGATGGTCCAGCGTGAGGTGGCAGAACGCATGCGCGCTGACGTGGGCCAGACGGGTTTCGGCGCCTACTCGCTGCTCACGGAACATTTCGCCAGGGCAAGGATAGTGCGCGACGTCGCGCCAGGCTGTTTCCTGCCGCCCCCTGCGGTCACAAGTTCCATAATCCGCCTTGATGTCAGGCCGGACGCCCGGCCGGACGCTGCCCTCTTCCGGCTGATCCGCAGGTCGTTCGCCCACCGGCGCAAGACACTGCGCAAGAACCTCATGATGGCGGGTTATCCTGCGGCTACGGTCCTGCACGCCATGGCTTCGCTGCAGCTGGATAACCGCGTTCGGGCGGAGGAACTTTCGCTTGAACGGTTCAGGTTGCTGCTTGCGGCCCTGGAAAGTGCGGACTGAATATGGATAGGGGACCATTGGGGTAACATGCAGCTCATAGAAATTCGTGCTCACCTGACTCGGGCAGGAGAGGGTTGATGGCAAAGTTCTTCGTCGTCGGCGATGCCACCGTCGACCAGATGTATTTTGTTGATTCGCTACCGGAACCCGGTGGCGAAACCACGGCCACGGCGGCCATGCTGCACCCGGGGGGTGCGGGCGGAACCGTGGCGACGGCGCTCGCCAGGCTAGGCAACAAGGTGCGGATCGCCACACGCGTGGGTCTGGGGCCGTTCTCGGAAATGGCGCTGAAGAACCTGGTCGCAAGTGGTGTGAATCTTGATCTGGTGCAGCGCGACAGCGAACGCCAGACTTCCAGCGTGACGCTGCTGGTGACACCTGACACCCAGCGGACAATGATCTCGGCAGTGGGCGCCAGCCGCTACCTGGACGCCGCGCTGCTGCAGCCGGAGCACGTTTCCGAGGCGGATGCCGTGGTCATGAGCGCCTACAGCCTCGTGCAGGGCCCGCAACGGGAGTACGCCGTCAAGACCCTTGAATACGCGCAGGCCGAGGGCGTGAAGACATTCATGGACATGGGCAGCGGCGCCATCGCCGCCTTGCGCGACCGGCTGCTGGGCCTCATCCGCAACATCGACTACATGCTCATGAACGAGCACGAGCTGTTCAAGCTCACGGGTCAGGGCTCGATCTCGTCCGCTGTGGCCTGGCTCCGCGACAAGGGTGTGGACAACGTCATCGTGAAGGTCGGCGAGATGGGCTCCATTGTCATTACGCCGGAACTCACGGAGCTGGTGGAAGCGTTCGATGTCGACGACGTGATCGATTCCACCGGCGCAGGGGATTACTACACGGCCGCCTTCGCCCATGGGGTGATGCAGGGTTACGACCTCCTGCATGCCGCCCGCATCGGCAACGTCGCCGGCGGCCTGAACACCACACGCATCGGCGCCCAGGGCTACCCGCTCGATCTGCGTGAAACCGACAGGTACGCCGAGGAAATGGAGGCCGTGGGCATATGAGGAAGATATTTTTTTGGCCCCTGCTTGTGCTTTTGTGCACAATCTTGGGCCATGCCGCCGCGCAGGACCAGGATGGACTGCTGGACCGTTTCGAGACTGCCTGGGAGCTCATCGATGATCGCTACTGGAACCTGGAGGTGCTGGACGCCGACTGGAACGAGGTTCATGGCCGCTACCAGGCCCTGGTAGCTCAGGCAGCAGGCGAAGACGAGTACTGGTCACTGATGGAGGATATGTACCTCGAGATCGGCGACGACCATTCAGTGTTCGTGCCACCCTCCCGGGTCGAGGAAATCCGTGAGCTCTACGGCGGGATGCCCTGCGTGGCAGTACTGGGCCAGGCGGACCTGTCCCGCCAGCTGGGCACCGTAACCTTTGACCTCCTTGACCTGGGTGCCGCGACCGCCGGGATGATTCACGTGCCGGACCTGGCCACGGATTTCGTCACCGGCAACGTGCGGGCAGCTGTCCGCGAACTCGAGGACGCCGGTGCCGAAGGACTCATCCTGGATCTCCGGGGCAACCCGGGTGGCAGACTGCTGACCATGATGCAGGTAGCCGGCATCTTCACCGGAGGTTTCCTGTGGCGGCTCGTGACCACGTGGAGCCTGCCACTTCCCTACCCTGCCGTGGGACCCGTCGAAACCACGCTGCCACTCGCCATCCTGATCGACGGCAATGTGCACAGCGCCGCCGAAGGGCTGGCCGGGGCACTGAGACAGAACGGCCGCGCCACCACCATCGGCCGGCCGACAGCAGGCAACGTCGAAGCCATCCTGCCCTTCTGCCTCCGCGATGGCTCGCAGGCCTGGGTGGCTGCCGGGGTACTCGCACCGATAGGCGCCCCCACCTGGCAGAACGTAGGCGTCGGTGCCGACATCGAGGTCGACCCGGCTGACGCGGAAGCGGCCGCCGGCAGCTGGCTTCTGGAACTGCTGGGCCGCTAGGTCCGGTAGCCTGCCAGCAGCACCTCCCGCAGAGCGGCGGTGTCGGCTGGTAGCGGCGTGACTTCCGTTGCGGCACCCTCAAGTTCCTGCAATTCTTTGGTCCCGGCCGTCACACCTGGCAGTGCGCGGGCCACGACCTCCGGAAACTTGCCAGGATGGGCCGTCGCCAGCACCACGGCAGGTCCGCCGCCGGAACCGGCCCGCTCTCTGGCCAGCGCCTCCAGGCCCACGGCGGTGTGCGGGCAGACCAAAACGCCATCCTCATTCCAGGTGGTTGCCATCCGCTGCAGCGTCGCCGCCTCATCCACGCCGAAGCCGGTTATCAGCCCGGTCGCCCTGGCACCCAGAGCGTGCAGGCGTTCGAAGTTGCTGGGGGCGCCCACGTCCATGGCGTTGGAGAGCGTCTGCCGGGTGGGACGGAACGCGAATGCCTCTTCCTCCCCCCGCAGCCAGGCCGGGAACCAGTCGTTCGCGTTGTGGGCAGCGATGAAACCGTCCGTCTCAGCGCCGCCCAGCGCGGCGTAAATCCCGGCGGTCAGGTTGCCCAGGTTGCCGCAGGGCACCACGAACCTGACCGGTCTCCCCAGTTCCCTTAGTGCCCACAGGTAATAGAGCTGCTGCGGCAGGAGCCTGCCGATGTTGATGGAGTTTGCGCTGGAGACGCCCCTGGCCTGCACCTCCTTATCGGCCAGGACTGCCTTGGCCATGCGCTGGCAGTCGTCGAAGTCGCCAGCGACGCTGAAGGTCCTGACGCCGGGCCGTTTCTGTGTCAGCTGCAGTTCCTGCAAGCGACTGACACGGCCTGCGGGATAGAGCAGCACCACGTCCAGATTGGCGCGTCCGGTGAAACCCGCAGCAACGGCGCTTCCGGTATCTCCGGAGGTGGCGACAACGATGGTCAGGCGCCTGCCCGCCTTCTCGAGCAGGGCGTCCATCACGCGGGCCATGAAGCGTGCGCCGAAGTCCTTGAATGCCAGGGTAGGCCCATGGTGCAGCTCCAGCAACCAGCGGTCATCCGCCAGTTGCCGCAGGGGCACGGGGAAGTTGAAGGCGTCAGCCACCAGCTTCTGGAATGCTGCCTGGCCCAGGCCGGCGTCGCCAAGCCAGTTGCCGAGCACCCTGGCCGCGAGTTCACTGAAGGTGGTGACCTGGCGCCAGTCGGCAGGTAACCGGGGAATCTTCACCGGCTCGTACAGGCCGCCGTCGGGCGCCAGCCCGCGCCAGAGCGCCGTCTTGAAATCAACCGGCTCTGTTCCGGCTGTTGCGCGGGTGCTCCTGAAGCTGACGCTCATGCCGACCGCAGTTCGGCAGGCGGTGGTGCCCGCCAGTCGTCCGGCACGGGCGCAGCCTGCTCCAGCGGAACGGGGCCACGCACTCCGGCCAGCAGGAGCTGCAGGTCCGCCAGCACGGCGCTGGCTGTTGACTCGCCGCCCGCTCCTGGCCCGCTCAGCAGGACATCCCCTGACTGGCGGCCGCGGAACAGGAAGCCATTCTGGTCCGGGGTCAGTTGGCTGAGCCTGTGGCTGGGAGGCAGGTAAACAGGCCGCACCAGCGTCCTCCAGCTGCCTCCCGACGGCAGGATGCTGCACAGCAGGGTAACGCTGCCACCATCTTCCATTGCTTCGGTCACCATCCTGGGCGTCAGCTCTTCTATCCCCTTGGTGCTAGCTTTCACCTGCTCCCAGCCAAGCAGCGGATCGAAGGCCAGGCGCGCCAGAATGGCCAGCTTGTGGGCGGCGTCGATGCCACCTATGTCCAGGCTCGGGTCAGCCTCGGCGTAGCCCAGCTTCTGGGCTTCAGCGACGGCCTCGTCAAACGGGGAACCCTGCTCCAGCCGGCCGATGATGAAGCTGCACGTTCCGTTGAGGACGGCGTCCAGCTGCAGTGGCTCGCTGCCCCGCAGCACGCCGACGAGCGGCGCGATTGCGGGCGTGCCGGCCATGACTGCCGCCTCGAAGTAAAGCTGGCCCTGAAGCAGGTAAGGCAGGAACTCGTCCCAGTGCTCGGCGAGTGCGGCCTTGTTGCCGGTGACCACCCTGCGCCCCTCGCGGAGCGCCTGCAGCATCAGTTCCACCGCAAGGCCAGTGCCGCCAAGCAGCTCCACGACCACGTCGGCGGCGGCCAGGGCGGTCTCCTTGCTGGTGGTCAGGACCGACCGGTCCGGCATGCTGCGGGGGCGGTCCGGGTCACGGACCAGCACCCCGGTCACCTCCACATCAGTGCGGCCGTGAAGCCTGCCTAGAAGTGCGCTGCCAACCGTGCCCGCTCCGAGCACCGCCAGCCGTGTCCCTGCTGCTCCCGATGTCGTCATGCGCGAGAGGATAACACGCTCCCAGACTGTTATGATCCCTCTCCGGAGGAGCCAGCTGATGCTCGGAATCGGAATCGTGGGGCTGCCCAACGTGGGCAAGAGCACCCTGTTCAACGCAATAACCAAAGCGGGTGCACTGGCCGCCAACTATCCGTTCGCGACCATAGACAAGAACGTCGGGGTCGTGGCGGTGCCGGATGAACGCCTGGAGGCCTTGAAGGTCCTCTACACCAAAGGCGACCGGATACCCCCGGTCGTGCCCACGAGCGTTGAGTTCGTGGACATCGCCGGCCTCGTCAAGGGGGCGCACCAGGGCGAAGGGCTGGGCAACCAGTTCCTGGCGAACATCCGCGAGGTCGCCGTGATAGCCCATGTCGTCCGCTGCTTCCTGGACCCCGATGTCATTCACGTTTCCGGGCAGGTGGATCCGCTGGCCGATATCGAGACGATTGACACCGAGCTGGCCCTGGCTGACATCGCGACCTTGGAACGCAGGCAGGAGCGACTCAGGCGCTCCGCCAAGTCGAACAAGGACGACGCTCAGCTGTATGAACTCACGGGGAAACTGCTTGAGCATCTGGGCGCGGGCAGGCCGGTGCGCAGCTCGGGCCTGGAAGTGCCTGCGGACTTCGGCCTGCTGACAGCCAAACCGGTGATTTACGTCTGCAACGTGGCGGAGGATGACCTGGCAGCACCCGGGAGCAACCGTTTCGTACAGCTGGTTCAGGAACACGCCGCCGCTGACGGCTCCGAAGTGGTGGTCATCTCGGCGCGCATCGAGCAGGAACTGTCCGAACTGCCGCCGGAGGAAGCCCAGGAGTTCCTGGAGGAACTGGGCCTTAAGGAGAGCGGACTCGAGCGGCTGATCAGCACCGGCTACCGCACCCTGGGCCTCATCACCTACCTGACTTCGGGCGAGAAGGAAGTGCGCGCCTGGACGGTCACGCGGGGAGCCAAGGCACCCGAGGCTGCCGGAGTTATCCATACGGACTTCGAGCGCGGCTTCATCCGGGCTGAAGTCATCGGCTGGGACAGACTGGTCGAGGCGGGTAACCTGGCCAACGCGCGGGCGAAAGGCTGGCTGCGCACCGAGGGCAAGGAGTACGTGGTGCAGGACGGCGACGTCATCCACTTCCTCTTCAACGTCTGAGGGCAAACTTGCCTGTTCTGATTGCCAGCGGGCCGCCCGGTAATGCCGAGCGGCCCGCCTTCAGCAGTAGCCTGTGATGAGCTGACTGGCGCTCAGAACACGCCACCTACCCGGAAGCGGAACTCACCTGTCGGATGGCGTTCACTGAACGCGTAGTCGAACCTCAGTGCGGGCAGCAGCACACCACCGAAGCCCAGGTTCACCTGGACGCCGACTCCCGCTGCGGCGAACAGCGGCGCTTCGTACTCCGGAAAGCCGGTGGCCGATGAGGCGTAGCCAAGGTCGGCGAACAGCACGCCGATGACCGTCTGGGTAGCCACCGTCTCCAGGCCGAAGTCGTAGCGGTATTCGATGGAGGAAGTCGCGTAGGTCTTCGACAGGCCGAAATCGGGTGACTGGTAACCCCTGATGCTGCTGGCCAGGTTGGTGGTCTTGCCGACCGTGAAGCGGCGTGAAGCCGGGTAGAAGTCGCCGAACTGGTGCCCGAAGTTGACGCGGAAGGCCATCACGTGGTTGTCGTTCATCTCCGGGAACAGCCTGTTCAGCTGCAGGTAGCTGCGGAGGCCGATCTCGAACTGCTGGTAGTTGTAGCCCGTCTGCAGTCCCGTGGCCGGGTGGATGTAGTCGTTGCCGAACCCGAAGCCGAGCAGGGTGTTGGCGTACAGACCGGTACGCGGGAACTCGGCGCTGTCACGGGAATCGTAGACCAGCGAGGTGGCGAAGAACGAGTTGACACCGCCCTGCGGCAGGTACTGTGTCGCCTCGGTGAATGGCAGCGAGCAGCGGTTGGCGTTGATGAGGTTGCCGTCCCCGTCGAACTCGCAGGCCACGTACGGCGGCTCCTGGGTGTAGGAGGTGTTGGCTACGCGCGCACTGATGCCGAGCGAGGTGTTGGTGAAGATCGGCCGTCCCGCACTGAAACTGAGCCCCGTTTCACGCGACGTGTACTCCCCCACCAGCACCTGGTCGCCCGTCACCGGGTGTGGTGCGGTCAGCGAGTTGCCGGCCGACATGGGCTGGTTGGCGGTGGGCAGTGTGAACAGCGTCAGGCTCAGGCTGGTGGGGACTTCCTTGAAGTCAAGGAAATCGACGTACAGCCAGGGAATGCTGTACCGCACGGAGCCACCCAGCAGAAGCCCGATCTGTGAAGTCTGGCCGGTGAGTTCCACGCCCACGTTGTGCGCGCGGCCCCACAGGTTGAGCTGCGAGTAGCTGACCGAAAGCGAGAAGCCGGTGTCGGTGGAGTACTGGGCACTGGGCGTGAACACGCCGGTGCCGGTCTCGCCCACCACCACGTTTATCACCGCTTCATCCGGTGTCTCACCACTCAGCAGCACTATATTCATGGGTTCAACCACCCCCAGCTGCTGGATGCTGCGCAGCGAGGCGCGGAGGTCATTCTGGTTCAGCACCACGCCCTCGGGAGGCAGGTAGCGGGTTACGACGAAGTCCTGCGTGCGGCCGCGGTCGCCTTCCCAGGTCACCTGGTGGCCGCCGACGCGGATCTCGCGGATACGCTGGACATACGTGCCTTCGAGCCAGTTGAAATCCGGCGTGGCCTGCATGAGCCAGCCGCGCTCCAGGTAGTGTTCGGCGATGCGGTCGAAATCCTCCTGGGCGAGTGTCGAAGTGAAAGTCTCGCCCTCCCTCAGGTGCAGCAGTTCCAGCAGATCCTCTGTAGGGATGACCGTATTGCCCTCGATGACCACTTCCGTGATCACGCCCGCCGTCTCGGGCGGCCCCTCAACCAGTGTCACCCTCACGCCACCAGAGCCGATGGCCTGCGTCTCCAGGCGCACGTCGCCGGTCCGGCCGGTGGCCAGGCGCCTGACGTCCTGCAGCAGGACGTCGTAATTGAAGAGGTCGCCGACTCCCAGGCTCAGCTCTTCCGGCGGGATATCCGTGGCACTGGTATCAATTGCGGTGATGCGGCGTTCATTCACCACCACCTCGAGTTCACCCGCTTCCAGGTTGCTGCGGGCCAGGTCGACACCACTGAGCCTGTAGCCTTCCTCGCGGTAAGCATCCTCCACCGCCAGCACGGCAGTGCGGTACAGGTCCTGGTCGAACTCGCCTATGGTTGTGAGCGGCCGGAAGAAACCGGCAATCCGCTCCTCGTCAAGGGTTTCAACACCGCTGACAGTTACTGCGGTCACCTGCGGGTTCTCCTCGACCAGGTAATTGACGACGACCTGCTCCGTCCCGTCCTCGGCGACAACAGTGTAGGGATCCAGGGTGACGGCAACGGTGAATGGGAATCCCTGCTGCCGGTAAACCGCCTGAATCGTGCCGATGCCTTCCTGCGCGCGCGTGGTGTTGAGCACGCGGCCGGTGGACAGGATGTTCTCGGCCTCCACAATCTGCGTCAGCTGTTCAACAGGCAGGGCGCTGACGCCCTCGAAGGCCAGGCTGTCAATGCGCGGATTCTCACGCACCGTGACCACCATCACCGGTTGACCGGATCGGGTCTCCAGGTTGATGCTCACGGCACTGAACGAACCCAGGGCGTAAACGCGGTTACGTTCCGCCTCCAGGTCGATGTCGCTCACGACAGTGCCAGAGCGCGAGGCCAGGACGACACGAACAATGTCGGCAAATGTGGTGGTTCCTTCCACCACGACCTGGCTCAACTGGGCATCGGGGGCCACCTGGGCTGAACCTAGCCCCAGCGGCATGACTAGCAGGAGAACGAACAACAGCTTCTTCAGGCGCATGGCGCAGTCTATCAGGGGCGTCGTGAGAACATTCTTGGCGGTGGGCACGATTAACATGGGGCTCATGAGCACCTCCCCAAACAAGATCGAACTGGCTGTGGCGGAATCCCTGGCCACCGTACGCGGCAAGACCCCGTTCGAGCCCGAACTCGCACTCATACTGGGATCCGGGCTCGGACCGCTCGCTGATGAACTCGAAACCGAGGCCGTCATTTCGTACCGGGAACTGCCCGGCTTCGCCCCCAGCACCGCACCAGGCCACGCCGGTGAACTCCACCTGGGCACGCTGGCAGGTCGCAGGGTCGTGGCAATGAAGGGCCGCATGCACTTCTACGATGGCGTGAGCGCCGCCGACACCGCCTTTCCCGTGCGGCTGCTGCACGCCCTGGGAGCACGAAGCCTGGTGGTCTCCAACGCCTGCGGCTCGCTGAACCCCAACTGGAACGCCGGCGAGCTGATGCTGCAACTCGACTTCATCAATTTCATGGGCAGCAATCCGCTGCTGGGTCCCCATGTGGGCGGGGACCGCTTCCCGGTCATGTACGACTGCTATGACCCCGAGTACCTGGAGATCGCCCGCCGGACCGCCCGCAAGCAGGATGTGACGCTTCGCGAGGGAGTGTACGTGGCGATCAGCGGGCCAACCTATTCCACACGTGCCGAGGCGCGGATGTTCCGCAGCTGGGGCGCCGACGTGGTCGGCATGTCCACGGTGTTCGAGGTGATGATGGCCCGGCAGCTGGGCATGCGCGTGCTGGGCATATCCAGCATCACGGACATGGCTGTTCCCGATGGTACCGGCCACACGACCGGCGACGAGGTGGTGGCAATGGCCGAGCGCACCGGCGGCGTCTTCCGCGGGCTCGTCAAGGCGCTGGTGCCGCTACTGTAGGGCTTCCCGCCAGACAATGCTAAAATCCAGGCAATGAAACTGAGTCCGCTCGATATCCAGCACATGGAGTTCCCTACCGGCATGGGCGGCTACGGCAAGCGCCAGGTACGCGAGTTCCTGGAGCGCGTCTCGCAGGATCTGGAAGACGTGCTGCGTGAGAACCAGCAGTTGCGTGATGAGATGAAGCGGCGCGACGAGCAGATAAGTAATTTGCAGGGCTCGGAAGCGGAGCTCAAGCGCGTGGTCATAGCCGCCGAGCGTATTGCCAACGAGATTCGCGAGAATGCGAAGCGCGAGTCGGAGCTTATTGTCAAGGAAGCCGAGCAGCAGCGCAGCAAGATACTGGGCGACGCCGAAACAAGGCGGGAACGCCTTGTCGGCGAGGCCGAGCAGAAGCGCGCGGAAGTTGTGGGCGAGACCGAATCCCGCATCCGGGAGGCACGCAACGAGCTGCTGCGGCTGGAACGGGAGCAGCGCCTGTTCCGTGAACAGTTCCGGGCGCTGCTGCAGGCCTTCGCCCGCAACCTGGAGGCTGCGCCACTTGCCGGTGGCAGGAGTGAACGTACGCGCGGGGAACAGCCCGCAGCCAAGCCTGCCAGGGGCGAAAGCGCGGACTGACCGGCAGCCATGCTGCTGCGAGTGCTGACCCAGCTCAACTTCCGCAACCTGCAGACAAGGAGCCTGAAGTTCGGCCCGGGGCTTACCGTCATCACGGGAGCCAATGGCGCCGGCAAGTCGAACCTGCTGGCGGCCTGCTACCTGTGCCTGACCGCTGAACTGCCTTTCGGCCGAATCGCCAGTGCGGTTCGGCTTGGCGAGGAGGAGGCGTTCGTTTCGGCGCAGTTCGATCATGAAGACGGCAGCAGCCTTGTGGAAGTCGGTCTTGGCCCGGGACGCAGGCGCGTGCAGCTTGACGGGCACACTGTGCGGGCGGAACAGCTGGCGGCGGTGGCCGCGGGCGTCCTGATCACGCCGGAGGACGCGCAACTGGTTCACGGTTCGCCCTCAGGCCGCCGTTCCTGGCTGGATTCGCTGCTGGGCCGCCTGTCGCAGCGCTACGCAAGGCTGCACGCCGAGTACAACCGGGTTCTGGCCCAGCGCAATGCCCTGTTGAGACATGGCCAGCATGATGACAGTCTGGAGATCTGGAGCGGCAGGTTCGTGAAGCTGGGTACCGAGATAGAGGACCTGCGCGCCAGGGCGACAAGGCGGCTGGCGGAGCTGGCCGCCGCAGCCTACCTGGAGGTAACCGAGTCGGGCACAAGTGAGGAGCGCAGGCAGCTGACCATCCGCTTGCAGTCAGCCGGCCGCGAACCCCTTGCCGAGGCACTCGCCAGGACCCGGGCCGAGGAACTGGCGCGCGGTGTGACTGTGGTCGGCCCGCACCGGGACGATCTGCTGCTGGAACTGGCGGGCCACAGTGTCCAGGAATTCGGCTCACGGGGCGAAGCCCGGACGGTCGCGCTGGCACTCAAGGTGGCCGAGTTCCGGCTGCTGAGCGAAAGGCACAGGGAGCAGCCCGTACTGCTGCTGGACGACTTCGCCGCAGAACTCGACGAGAACCGCCGGACCTACCTGCTCGGCATGGCCAGGTCGGTGGATCAGGTACTGGCGACAGCCACGGAGGCGCCGGCGGGGCTGGAAGCCTCGCAGCACTTTTTCATCCGTGCCGGGAGTGTGGAAGATGGCGGCTGAGAAGTCCGTGGCCGAACTGCTCGCCGAGGTGTTCCGCCGCGGGGGCATGAAGCGGCCCCTCAAGCGGGCCCAACTGGTGCTCATGTGGCCGCGGATTGCCGGTGCGGAGCTGGGCCGCTTCACCAGAGCCGGCAGCTTCCGCGATGGTGTGCTTTACGTGGACACCACGGATTCCGAGACGGCGATGCATCTGAGCCTGCAGCGGACCCGCTTCATCGGCAGCTTCCACGACCAGGGTCACAGGGAACTGCGCGACATAAAGTTCCGTCCGGGGAGGATCGAGCGCGCCGGGGACAAGGAGCCGCAGCTGCCGGCGTTCGCCGCCGAGGAGGACCTGTTGCCGCTGCAACAGGGGCTTGAGGACCTGGAATTGCCGACCGAGCTCATGGGCGCGGCGCTGAACGCAGCTGGCGGCATCGCCCGGACGCGCACGCTCAGGCGCCAGCTCGGCTGGAAGCCCTGCACGGTCTGTTCAGAGCTCGCAGAGGATGGCCACATGTGCCTGAGCTGCCGCCGCTACAGTGGCGAGCCGGCCGTGCTGGGCACGGTTCGCAAGCTCGTGCAGGACCCGCAACTCGACACTCACTGGCTCACCAGGGAGCAGCGCGAGGTTGCCTCCTGGCTGGCGCGGCAGCAGCTGACGGCATTGATGCAGTCGCTCCTGCCCCATGTTGTCGCCGATGCCAGCGCCAGACCACAGCTGGAGCTGCTGGCCGGCAACTGGCTCTCGCTGGCCACGGGCCGGCCGGTTGCCGAGCTTTCCGAGGGCGACTGGCGGGGGTTACCGGAACGGATCCGCCGCCTGCTGGGCCATGGCTGAGCGTCACGCTGGCACCGCTCCGGTAACATTGACGGATGGATAGACCCCGCAGCCCGGTGGCACTCATCATCCTGGACGGTTTCGGCCTGGCCGGGCCGGGACCAGGCAACGCCGTGTCGCTGGCCAACACGCCCGTTTTCGACCGGATCTGGTCCGACTGTCCGCACACATCGCTGCAGGCATCAGGCCTTGCGGTCGGTCTGCCCGAAGGACAGATCGGCAACTCGGAAGTCGGCCATCTGAACATCGGCGCGGGCCGCGTCGTAATGCAGAGTCTGACCTGGATCGACGACCAGATCCGCACCGGCGAGTTCTTCGCCAATTCCGCACTGCTTGAGTCAATGGCCAATGTCCGAGGCGGCACTCTGCACCTGCTGGGGCTCGTCAGTCACGGCGGGGTGCACTCGAGCCTGAAGCACCTGCTGGCGCTGCTGGACATGGCCGAGCAACAGCAGGTGGCGCGCGTCGCTGTCCACGTGTTCACTGACGGTCGCGACACCGCCCCGGACAGCGGCCTGCCGGCCGTGCTCGAGCTGCAGGCGGCCATGGCCGACCTGAACGTAAACGCCTTCGTGGCCAGCGTCACGGGACGCTACTTCGCCATGGACCGTGACCGCCGCTGGGAACGCACCAGGGTCGCCCACGACGCGGTGGTCTGCGGGCTGGCGCCGTTCAGTGCGAGCTCGGCAGCCAACGCGGTGCAGGACGCCTACAAGCGCGGCGAAACCGACGAGTTCATCCAGCCGACCGTGATCACGGACAGTCTGGGTGAGCCGCTGGCAACAGTGCAGGACGGTGACAGCTTGGTCTTCTTCAACTTCCGGGCCGACAGGGCGCGCCAGTTGACGGGCGCACTGGTGGCACCGGCTGACTGGGACGCCTTCCCCCGCTGCGCTGTGCCGCAGATCCGGTTCTGCAGCCTGATGGAATACGACTCGAGCCTGGAACTGCCTTACGCCTTCAGTCTCCCGGAGCTGGCCGAACCGCTGGCCAAGGTGCTGAGCGACGCAGGCCTCAGCCAGTTCCATGCGGCGGAGACCGAGAAATACGCCCATGTCACCTACTTCTTCAATGCCCTTGAGGAGGAGCCGTTCCCGGGCGAGACCAGGACGCTGGTCCCTTCACCCAAGGTGGCAACATACGACCTGCAACCCGCGATGAGTTCGGTGGAGCTGACCGACGTGGTCGTCAAGCGGCTGCAGGAGGCGGCGGACGATTTCATCCTCGTCAACTTCGCCAACCCTGACATGGTGGGTCACACGGGCAGCATTCTGGCTGCGGTCCAGGCGTGCGAAGCCAGTGACCGGGGGCTGGGCCGCATCCTGGGTGCAGTGGAAGCCCGCGGGGGCCGCGCACTGGTGATTGCCGACCACGGCAACGCCGAGCAGATGCTGGAGGCGGACGGCGTGAGCCCGCACACCGCGCACACCACCAACCCCGTCCCGTGTGTGCTGGTCGGGGCCGGGTCCGTCGTCATGCCCCTGCGTGAAGGCGGCCGGCTGGCGGACGTGGCGCCGACAGTGCTGGAATTGCTGGGCGTGGAGCAGCCAATATTAATGACCGGCAAATCCCTGCTTCAGTCCTGAGACTCATAAGGTCTCCGCCGCCAGCAGGTCGGCCACTTCCTCCCGGCGGCGGACGAGCCGCGCCTGGCCGCCACTGACGGCGACCTCAGCGGGGCGCAGGCTGGAGGCGTAGTTGGAAGCCATTCCCATTCCGTAAGCCCCGGCCTCGCCGACCAGCAGGATGTCGCCCTTGCGCGGCCCGGGCAGCTGCCGGTTTCGGCCCAGACGGTCGCTGTTCTCGCACAGCGGTCCATCCACATCGACAGTGACCGGCTGCCTGCCCGTGGTGTCACCCAGGAGCCTGATCGGGTGCTGCGCGTCGTACAGCGCTGGCCTGAGCAGGTCGGCCATCCCGGCGTCGGCGATGACGTGCGTCACAGGCCCTTCCTTCACATGCAGGACGGTGCCCAGCAGGCCACCGGTGCCCGCCACAAGCCAGCGCCCGGGTTCCACCAGCAGCTCAAGGCCCCGCTCAGCCGCGAAACCGCCCACCAGTTCGGCGTACTCCTTGAGCGGGAAGTCAGGCACCCGGTAACCCCCGCCAAAGTTCAGGATGGTACCCCCGTGGGCGTCATGTAGCGGTGCCAGGGCGTCCAGCACGCCGCGGAACACCTTCAGGTCAGCGATCTGTGAACCTGCGTGCACATGGAAACCCCGGAAGAGGCCTGAACGCCGGACGCGTCCTGCAAGTCTTGCGGCAGCCTCGGGCAGCAGTCCGAACTTGGAGTCAGCGGCGCCGGTTGCCAGGTGGCGGTGCGTGTGCGGGTCCAGCGCGGGATTGACGCGGACCAGGAAACCGGGCGGCTGCCGGTCGGGGTGGGCCGCCAGCGTCTCCTGCCAGTCGTCCCACTGTGATTCAGAATCCAGGCTTGTCAGTGCCACCCGGCTGTCCAGCGCCTGGGAGCGAAGCGCGGCCGCCTGGGCGGGGCCGCCCAGGATCAACTTCTCAGGCGGGATACCGGCTGCCAGCGCCCGGCCCAGCTCGCCCAGGGTGATGACTTCGGCACCCGCGCCTGCCGCTGCCACCCGCCTGAGTACCGCTGCCGCGGAATTGGCCTTGACCGCGTAGCGGATCCGCGCGGCCGGCAGCGCCTGCTGCAGCTGGCGCAGGCGTTCGTCCAGGGCGTCAAGGTCGTACACGTAGGCTGGCGTGCCGAACTGGTGGGCTATCTCGAGGAGCAGCTTGTCGGGAATATCCATGTGAACACCAATCTGACACAGGCCAGGGCGCAAACATGCAGGGAGCCGGACAGGGTTTCCCCTGTCCGGCTCCCAACTGCCGTCAAGCTTGTGCGGCAGTCCTGTCAGTTGTCCTGCTTCAGAAGTCCATGCCGCCCATGTCGGGTGCGCCGCCCGGCATTGCGGGGGCGTCCTTCTCAGGCTGGTCGGCGATGACGACCTCGGTGGTCAGCAGCAGGCCACCGATCGAAGCGGCGTTCTGCAGGGCGGTGCGGGTGACCTTGGCCGGGTCGACGATGCCTGCCGCGAACATGTCGTCGACATAGGAATCGGTGGCTGCGTCGTAACCGTACTTGCCGTCGGGATTGCCCAGGATGCTGTTCACCACGACGCTGCCTTCGGCACCGGCGTTGGCGGCAATCTGGCGGGCGGGCTCCTCGAGGGCACGCATAAGGATACGGGCACCGGTGCGCTCGTCACCGTCCAGGGTCTCGGACAGCTCGCGGACGCCTGCGATCGCGTGGATCAGGGTGACGCCACCGCCGGCGACGATGCCTTCCTCAACAGCGCTGCGCGCAGTGGAGAGGGCGTCCTCGAAGCGGTGCTTCTTCTCCTTGAGCTCGGTCTCGGTGGCGGCACCGACACGGATGACGGCCACACCGCCGGCCAGCTTGGCCAGGCGCTCCTGGAGCTTCTCACGGGCGTAGTCGCTGTCAGTGTTCTCGATCTCGCCGCGGATGGCCTTGACGCGGGCGTTGATGACGTCCGAATTGCCCTGACCCTCGATGACGGTGGTCTCGTCCTTGCTGATGCGGATGCGCTTGGCGCTGCCCAGCTGGCTGAGGGTGACGTTCTCGAGCTTGTGGCCGAGTTCCTCGCTGATGACCTCACCGCCGGTGACGGCAGCGATGTCCTTCAGCATCTCCTTGCGGCGGTCACCGAAGCCCGGAGCCTTGACGGCGGCGATGTTCAGGGTGCCGCGGAGCTTGTTCAGCACCAGGGTGGCAAGGGCTTCGCCCTCGATGTCCTCGGCGATGATCAGGAGCGGCTTGCCGGACTGGACAACCTGCTCCAGCACGGGCAGCAGGTCCTTCAGGGCGCTGATCTTCTTCTCGAAGATGAGGATGAAGGGGTCTTCCAGCACTGCTTCCATAGCGTCGTTGTCGGTGACGAAGTAGGGGCTGATGTAGCCCTTGTCGAACTGCATGCCTTCGACGACATCGAGTTCGGTATCGAGCGACTTGCTCTCCTCGACGGTGATGACGCCGTCACGGCCGACCTTGTCCATGGCCTGCGAGATGAGCTGACCGACCTCGGGGTCGTTGGCGCTGATGGCTGCGACCTCGGCAACGGCCTTGCTGTCCTCGATGGAACGGGCCATGCTCTGGACGCTCTTCACTGCGGTCTCGACAGCCTTGTCGATGCCGCGCTTCAGGGCCAGCGGGCTGGCGCCGGCTGCGACGTTGCGCAGGCCTTCACGGACGATGGCCTGGCCCAGGACGGTGGCGGTGG
>CAYMUK010000028.1:0-1763 GCA_964393655.1 uncultured bacterium
GAAGGACCGGTCTGGCTGGCTGAGGACGCCTGCATCGGGCCGGGCGCCCTGGTGCAGGGCCCCGCCTGGATCGGCAGCGGGGCAGAGGTGGGCCACGGCGCCTACGTGCGCGGCGGCGCGATCCTGGCGGCCGGCAGCAAGGTCGGTCACAGCTCTGAAGTCAAACGGAGCATCCTGCTGCCCGGTGCCAAACTGCCGCACTTCAACTACGCAGGTGACAGTGTCGTTGGTCGCTGCGTCAATCTGGGCGCCGGCGTGAAGATCGCCAACTTCAACGCCTTCGGCAACGGCGTCAAGGTTGCCGGCGGCCAGAACCTGGAACTGCGCAAGGCAGGTGCACTGCTGGGCGACCATGTCTCGATAGGCTGCAACGCGGTGCTCGCTCCGGGAACGGTCGTCGGTGCCCGCACAGTCATCTACAACGGGGCCAACATAAGAGGCGTGGTCCCGGCTGACTCGGTCGTCAAGGTCAGGACCACGCAGGAAACTGCAAGCAGGCTTTAGCCAGCCGGTTCGATCAGCCCGTAATCCCCGTCGTGACGCAGGTAGATGACGTTGATTTCGTCGGTGTCCGCGTTGCGGAACATGAAGAAGTCGTGGCCCAGTGCGTCCATCTGAACGGCCGCATCCTCGGCCGTCATGGGCCGAAGGACATGGCGCTTGGTGCGGGCGATGATGGGTTCCGTGACCTCGTCCTCATCAGGAAGCGGAGCGGGAGGCGCCTCGCTGCGGCGCGCCAACTGGCGACCCTTGTAACGCTTGAGCTGACGCTCCAGCTTGTCCACTACCAGGTCGACGGCCGCGTAGGTATCGTCACCGCTCTCTTCGGCGCGGACCAGGCCGCCCGGGACATTCACCTGGACCTCCACGGTGGCAGGGTCAGCACGGCCCTGGTAGTAGGACATGGTGACCTTGGCGTCGACCACCTGGTCGAAAAAGCGTGTGAGACGCGAAAGCTTGTCCTCCGCGTAAGTGCGCATGGCGTCAGTGACATCGAGGTTGCGGCCGATAATCTCGTAAATGTTCATTGAACCGAACTCCTCTCGTTGCTGAAGGCAACCGGTTCCTGCAACTCCAGAATATCATCAGCGCCGCCGCGTTCCAGCGAGGCGCTTGTCCCGGGTAGTCAGCCATGTCCACCACCCGGGTTGAAGTAGCCCAAGAGCCTCGGAGCGCAACTCTCCCCATGCTAAAGTGAGAGCAGCGTGAACGAACAGATGGTCAGTTGTCCGGCATATGACGCCATTCAGGTGCTCCAGGAGAAATGGGTGCTGCATATCGTGCGAACCCTGCTGGCTGGCCCGCGTGGTTTCAATGAACTCGGCCGCGAGATCGGTGGTTGCAATCCCACCACCCTCACGCAGCGACTGGTACTGCTCGAGAACATGAAACTGGTCAAGAAGAACGTGCAGTCCAGGCTCCCGCCGCGCTGCAGCTACGAGCTGACCGCTGCAGGACGTGCACTGGAAAAGGTCGTGCTGGCGATCGACGACTGGGCCAGGGCGCACATGGAGGACTGCCAGTGCCAGCTCGGAGTGGCAGCACAGGCAGAACCCCGAACCACCGTAAACGCCGACTGAGATCTCTGAAAAATCAGGAAATTCGTACTAAGGCTTGCGGCGGAACAGTTGCCCAAGCCCGCCGGCCTGGCGCCCCTCTTCCACATCAGGGTAACGCTTGCGGTATTCCTCCAGCAGTTCATTGGCCCGGGAAAGGCGGCTGCGCAGGTCGTTGATGATGCCTGCGCCACCCGAAGTGGCCCG
>CAYMUK010000028.1:1863-6791 GCA_964393655.1 uncultured bacterium
CGGTCGCCGAAGTTCTTGTCGCCCAGCGGCTTGACCAGGAGCAGATCGGCCCCGGCCATCTCGGCCTCGGTCCGCGCGGTTTCGAGCGATGTACCCTCTGGTGCCACCAGAATCACCGGCACGGAACGCAGGCGCTTGACGCCACGGGCCTTGCGGCTGATGTCGAAACCGCTCATCTGCGGCAATTCCGTCGAGGCCACTATCAGGTCGGGGTTGTTGTTGCGCAGGTAATCGAGCGCCTCGCGGGCATTCAGCGCCATCGTGACTTCGCAGCCATGAACTAGCAGCAGCATCTCCATGATCTGGCGCTGCGAGGCATCAGGTTCGGCCAAAAGTACGGTGTGAGTCGCCATCTCCCCGCAAGATATCACGCACCCGCCCCGGAACCCAGTGCGGTTGCACACTCAGTGCTGCCTGACAACGCAGGTGACTTGACGCCCGGACTCACGGGCGGATTGTCAGCGTATCAGCGCTTGCCGCCCGATTTCTTCCGCGACTTCCCCGAGGTGGAACCGGAGGACTTGGCAGCGGACTGGGGCCGGGTGGCCTCCGGGGCAGCAGTTTCCACGGCTTCCTCCCGCTCCTGGCCCGACGGGCCGACCATCGGCAGGTTGGCCATCAGGACCATCCGTTCGCCATGCTGCTCGAAGCGCACGTCGTATTCCTGCTCGGTGCTGGGGAAATACTTGCCGATGACGCCCAGCAACTCCGTCTTCAGCTCCTCCATCTTGCCTGGAGTGAGCTTGGCCCGGTCGTAGGACAGGACCAGCTTCAGTCGTTCCTTGACATTGTCCTTGCTGCGGCGACGGCCGAAGAAACGGAACATCACTTGCCCCCGAACAGGCGTCTTAGACCGGACATGAAACCGCCCTGCGGTTCGCTCGGCAGGAACGCCACTTCTTCGCCACGCACACGGCGTGCGATGTTGCGGAAAGCCATGCCGGCGCCCGTCTTGTTTGCAGTGTCCAAGCTCGCCGGACTGCCCAGGTTGGTTGACACCAGGATCTTCTCGTCCTCCGGCACGATGCCGATCAGCTTGACGCCCAGAATCTCCAGGACGTCATTCACTTCCAGCATGTCGCCACGCTTCACCATCTCGGGACGCAGCCGGTTGACTATCAGGCGCACCTCACCCACGGAGCCAGCCTCCAGCAGGCCGATGATGCGGTCGGCGTCGCGGACGCTGGAGACTTCCGGGTTCACCACGACCAGGGCCCCATCGGCTGCCGAGGCGGCCGTCTGGAAGCCCATCTCGATGCCCGCTGGCGAATCGATCAGCACGCGGTCGAACTCCTCTTCCTCAAGGAGCTGCTTGACGATGTTCTGCATGCGCTCAACCGAAAGGGCGCCCTTGTCGCGCGTCTGCGAGGCGGCCAGCAGGTGCAGGTTCTCCACCCGCTTGTCACGGATCAGTGCCTGCTTCAGCTTGCAGCGTCCCTCGAACACGTCGATGATGTCGTACACGACGCGGCCCTCAAGGCCCATGACCACGTCAAGGTTGCGCAGTCCCACGTCGGTGTCGATGACGCAGACCTTCTCACCAAGGCTGGCCAGCGCCGCACCCACATTCGCTGTTGTGGTTGTCTTGCCCACCCCGCCCTTGCCGGACGTCACCACTATGGCTTTGGCATTCACTAAGCTAGCCTCCCGCTACTTTGGACACGTATGGCCGTGTCCGGTTGGAGCACTATAACACCCGCCCGATTGGCCGGAAATGCGGGCACTAGGCCGGTGACAGGTTCGCGTAACGGGCACTGAGGCGCCGGGCGCCAGCCGCATCGAACACGACCGTGACCTCGACCTTGCTGCCTTCACCGGCCACACCGACAACGGTGCCCAGCCCGAAACGGGGGTGCTTCACGCGTTCACCTCCGCGGAAGGTGAGCACCGGCCGGGCGCTGGCAGCGTCTTTGGCCGACAGGTCCGGCAGCTTCGCTCCCTGCCAGCTGCTGGCCCGCGGCATGCGTCCCGCCGGGCTGCCTACCGCCAGTTCCTGGCCGAACACGTCGACTTCCAGGAGGCTGCTGCGGGGGATGTCCTGCAGGAAGCGGCTGGGCCGCACCACTTCGGTCCGGCCGAAGGTCATGCGGGACTCGCAGTACTGCAGGTACAGCTCCTGCTGCGCGCGCGTGATGCCCACGTACAGCAAGCGCCGTTCCTCCTCGATTTCCTGCAGCGACGCGACCGAGGAGCGGTGCGGGATGAGCGATTCTTCGAGTCCCAGCAGGAACACGACCCTGAATTCGAGCCCCTTGGCGTTGTGGAGCGTCATGAGGGTGACAGCCTCCTCGGGAACTTCCTTATTCACCGCCTTGACCGCCCGGTCGTCGACGCTGCCGAGCAGCGCCGCCTCGTCAAGGAAATCCGACATCGAGCCGCCGCCGTCCTCGAGCTCCCATTCGATCACCGCGTTGACCAGTTCCTCCAGGTTCTCCAGGCGCGCCTGCGCCTCGAAACTGCCTTCCTGCTTCAGCGCGGACAGGTAGCCGCTCGAGTCCAGAATCAGCTTCAGGAACTGGCTCGCCCCCAGGTTGTCGGCGGCCTCAACCAGGTCGGACATCAGCTCGCTGAACTCCGCAAGCCGTCTGACCGCCGGCGTGCCCCGCAGCGCATCCTCCGCCTGCCTTACGGCGTCGGAGAAGCGGACTCCCTTCCTGGCGGCCCAGGCCACCAGGTTCTCCTCACTGGTCTTGCCGATGCCGCGCTTCGGCCGGTTCAGCACCCGGCGCCATGCCAGGTCATCGGCGGGATTCAGCGCCGCGCGCGCGTAGGCCAGGACGTCCTTCACTTCCATCCGGTCGTAGAAGCCGACGCCGCCCACGATGTTGGCTGCGATGCCGGCCCGCCGCATCGCTTCCTCCACGGTGCGGGACTGGGCATTGGTCCGGTAGAGCACCGCGAAGTCGTTCAGGCCCAGGTCGTGCTCGGCGCGCAGGCGGTCGATCTGCCTTGTCACGAACTCCGCCTCATTGCGGTGGTCAGTGGCGCGGTAGAGCCGAACTTTCTCGCCCTCGCCCTTCACCGGCCTGAGGTCCTTGTCGAGCCGGCCCAGGTTCTCCTTAATGAGCGCGTTGGCCACGCTGATAACGCTGCCTGTCGAACGGTAGTTGAGCTCCAGCCGGTAGACGGTCGCGTCCTTGAAGTCCTTCTGGAAGTCCAGGATGTTGCTGATGTCCGCTCCGCGGAAAGAGTAGACGGACTGGTCGGGATCTCCCACAACCATCAGGTTCCTGTTCCGCGATGCCAGCTGGTTCGTCAGCCGGTACTGGGCATGGTTGGTGTCCTGGTACTCGTCCACGTGCATGAAGACCGTCCGCTGCTGCACCAGCTCAAGGATCTCCGGCTGCAGGTCGAACAGTTCCACCGTCCGGCCCAGGATGTCGTTGAAGTCCACGCCGTTCAGGGAGCGCAACCGCGCCTCATAGCGGCGATAGACCTCGGTTATCAGCTCAAGGGACAGGGCGCTGCTGCTGCCGTACCCCACGAAGAGGCGTTCCCTGTGACCGGACAGCGCTTCGGGCGTCCACAGGTTGCTCTTGGCCCTGTCTATGAGTGAGCGGAGCAGGCGCGGGTTCACTTCCTGCAGTCCCTGGACGGTGCCCAGGATCTCCTTGAGCAAATCCAGCTGGTCGGAGTCGTCGAAGATGGCGAAGCCGGGCTCGAGGCCAATGAATTCGCCGTAGGAGCGCAGTACCCGCAGGCAGGCGCCGTGGAAGGTGCTCACCCAGACGTCGCGGGCGCCCTTGCCGGTCAGGTGCTGCACGCGCTCCCGCAGTTCGCCGGCGGCCTTGTTCGTGAAGGTGACGGTCATGATCTGCTGCGGCAGCACGCCCTGCTCCTCTATGAGCCAGGCGACGCGCTGCACCACGGTCCGGGTCTTGCCGGAGCCGGCGCCGGCAATCACCAGTGCGGGTCCCTCGAAGTGCAGGACCGCTGCACGCTGCTGTTCGTTCAATCCGGTGAGTAGGGGGTGATCATCAGGCACAACCGCTGCATCATACCCGTGGCTGTCCCGGTTTCTGTCCGGGTCAGGCTACCCGGGCAGGCTGTACAATGGCGTCATGAACGAGGCTGACCAGAAGTTCTACATGGCCTGGGCCGAACTGCTCGGGTGGTTGCGCGAGTACGCGGAGGAATCCACCGTGGCGCGTTTCGTGAAGCAGGCGGATTTCACCGAGTACATCTACCGGATGGAACGGCCGTACAAGCTGCCGACCACCATCATCTCCGCCAGCCTGTCCGACCTGGCTGACAACCCGGTCCTGCTGGTCAGCGCCAGCCCGCGCCACGCTGTGTTCAAGGAAGTCCAGCTGCACCCATTCGACTCGCATGTCTACCGCCACCTGAGCCTTGCCCCGGACGGGACTGGCCTGGTGGAAGGCAAGCGAATCTTCACCCGGCAGATGCTTTTCGATCTGGCCGACCGACTCTTCCGCGTGCCCCAGGCCGCCTGAAAGGCTTAATAGATGGACTTCCATTCGTTCCTGACCGGACTTCACAACCTGACCCGCTGGCTGGTGGTGCTCGCCGGCCTGCTGGCGCTCTTCACGATGCTGAGTGGCCTCTCCGGCCGCAAATTCGGCCCGGGTGACCGCCGCGCCGGACTGATTTACACCATAGTGCTTGACGTCCAGCTGCTCCTGGGACTTCTGCTCTTCTTCGTCAGCCCTTACATCCAGGCGGGTATGCAGAACATGGGTTCAGCCATGAGCGACTCGACGCTCCGCTTCTTCATGGTCGAACATACGCTGATGATGGTCCTGGCCGTCGTTGCCGGTCATATCGGCAGCGCCATGGGCAAGAAAGCCGACCTGCCGGACCGCACCCGTTTCCTGCGGGCGGCCATTTTCTACGCGATTTCACTGGCCCTGATCGCCTTCGCCACGCCCTGGGGACGCAGCCTGATTCCCTGGGCCTGACCGGCCGGA
>CAYMUK010000028.1:6891-17445 GCA_964393655.1 uncultured bacterium
TGCCTTGCTGCCCGCCCGGCCGGCCACCGCGGTTGCCGCCACGGCGACCGCGCGAGGTGTCCTCGGGAGGCAGGATGTCGGGATCAAAATCGAAGTCGCTGACCTTGACGCGCTCGATCCGACCCACTGCGTTCTCGATCATGCGGATTTGCTTGGCGTCATCGCTGGTGATGAACGTGAAGGCCTCACCGGTGCGCTGGGCACGGCCGGTACGGCCGATCCGGTGCGTGTACGCCTCGGCTGTCGAGGGGATGTCGAAGTTGTACACGTGCGTGACGCGGGTGATGTCGATACCGCGGGCGGCGATGTCCGTGGCCACCATGATGTGGTAGCGGCCCTCGCGGAAGCCGTCCAGCGCTTCCTGGCGGCGGCGCTGTGACAGGTTGCCCTGCAGCGACGTGACGAAGTGGTTGTCACGGTCGAGCTGTTCAGCGAGACGCTTGGCGCCGTGCTTGGTGCGCGTGAAGATCAGCGCGGAGCGCGGGTCATGCTCCTTCAGGAGCTGCTTGAGCAGGTCTGCCTTGCGCTTGCGCTGCACCGGGTAGAGGGCGTGGGTGACAGTGTCGACTGGCTTGGTGCGCGAGACTTCCACCGTGACGGGGTCGTGCAGCACTTCCATGGCCAGGTGGCGGATTTCTGCGGGCATTGTCGCTGAGAACAGCAGTTTCTGCGAGTCAGCCGGCACCGCGCGCACGATGCGGCGGATCTGCGGCAGGAAGCCCATGTCGAACATGTGGTCGGCCTCGTCCAGCACCAGCACTTCGACAGCCGACAGGTCGGCGTTGCCGCGTTCCATGTGGTCAAGCAGGCGGCCGGGGCAGGCCACCACGATCTCGGTGCGGCCACGCAGTGCCTGTATCTGCGGCTGCATGCCCACGCCGCCGTAGACGGCGGTGCTGCGCAGGCCGGCGCTCATGCCCAGCTTGCGGGCTTCCTCGTTGATCTGCTCCGCCAGTTCACGGGTGGGGGCGACTATGAGTGCGCGGATGCGGCCCTTGGGGCCGTCCAGCAGACGGTTCAGCAGGGGCAGCATGAATGCCGCCGTCTTGCCGGTGCCCGTCTGGGCGAGTCCCAGAACGTCCTTGCCGGCCATGACCGCCGGGATTGACTGCTTCTGGATGGGAGTCGGCTCGGTGTAACCGGCCGTACGGATACCTGCCTCCACGCGCTGGTGGAGGCCGAATTCTGCAAATGACATGTGAGTCCTTTCCTGGCTAAACACCAGCCAAGTCGCACTCTTGGAATGATTGGGGGAGTCTAGCGCTCGCAATCATAGCGCATTTGCGTGCCCTGCGGGCGTTCTGGCTTGCAGTATCTTCAGTCGCTGCCGATCGCCAGTACTTCCAGCAGCTGGTCATGGATCAGGCCGTTGCTGGATACGAGCACCGGATTGTCAATCACGTACGGCTCGCCCGCCGGTCCGGTCACCTTGCCGCCGGCCTCGCGGAGGATGAGGACGCCCGCTGCGACGTCCCAGGGGTTCAGGGTCAGTTCCCAGAAGCCGTCAGCCTTGCCGCTGGCCACCAGGCACAGGTCCAGGGCGCCGGCTCCGGCGCGCCTGACCGCCCGGGCCTGCCTGATGGCGCGTCCGAACAGGGGAAGGTTGGCGCCGATGGCCTCCTCGGTCGAATGGAAGCCAGTGGAGAGCAGTGCATCGCTGATCTTTGTCGCGCCACTGACATGCATGGGTGCCCCGTCAAGGAACGCCCCCTGGCCCCTTACCGCCGTGTACAGCTGGTTCCGCACGCTGTCCAGCACCACGCCAACCTCGACCTGTCCGTCCACCTCGAGTGCGATGGACACGCAATAGAACGGGAAGCCGTGCGCATAGTTGAGCGTGCCGTCGAGCGGGTCCACCACCCAGCGGTGGCTTGCCGTCACGCTGCCGCGCTGGCCCTGCTCTTCTCCCAGTACCGCGTGGTCGGGATGCGCCTCGCCCAGGATCTCCCTGATCCGCTGCTCGCTCTCCTTGTCCACGACCGTTACCAGGTCTGCGTAATTGCTCTTGGTGGCCACCTGTTTGTCCGCGTCTTCGGCGTGGAAGCGGTGGATGGCGGCTGCAGCCTTGGCGGCAGTGATGGCGGTAGTCAGGAACTCGTTCATTGACCCATGATAGTCCCGAGTTCAGCGCCTGTTGTCCAGGTCGCCCTTCGACGGCAGAAACGGAGCGATGAGGCGTGCGTGCCTGTCGAAGGTGATGTAGTGGATTCCCCAGTTGATGAGCGCGCCGAAGCGGTTGCGGTGACCCGGCAGATAGATCAGGTGGATGAACAGCCAGGCCAGGAAGCCCACGAAACCCCGCAGCCTGAAGCCGCCGAGTCTGGGGGACAGCTCCGCGACGCCTGAGTTGCGGCCGATGATTGCCATGTTGCCCCGGTCGGCGTACTCGAACCTGCCGGTTTCCTGGCCGTGCAGCTTCTTCAGGATCTGCCGGGCGGCGAAGCGGCCCTGCTGGATGGCTACCTGCCCGACCTGGGGGAACACGCGTTCGTCCGGGCCGACGGCGCCTACCAGGTCACCGGCTGCGAAAGCGCGGTCGAACCCGGGCAGGGTGAGGTCGTCGTTGACGCGCAGCCTGAAGCCGCGTCCGACCTCCGTGCCCATCTCCTGCACCAGATGGTTGCCGCGCACGCCGGCCGCCCAGATGACGGTCCTGGTGGGCAGCACGGTTCCACCCGCAGTGGTGGCGTCCTCAGGTGTCACGGCGGCCAGCGCGGTATTCAGGTGCAACTCGACGCCCCGTCTGGACAGCACCTTGAGTGCGTGCTCACTCAAACTGGGGTGGTAGCCCTGCAGCAACCCGGCTTGTGCCTCGACCAGATGGACCCGGGCCTTGCCCACATCCAGTCCGGGGAAGTCCCTGGGCAGCACCCGGTCGAACAGTTCCACCAGCGCACCGGCCATTTCCACGCCGGTGGGGCCGCCGCCCACAATCACGAACTCGAGCAGCCCGGGCTCGGGCGCGCGACTGGCCAGTTCGAACTGCTGCAGGATGTGACTGCGCAGGTTCGCGGCTTCCGTCAGGGTCTTCAGGAAGAAGGCGTGCTCGGCCACGCCGGGTGTGCCGAAATGGTTATAGGCAGAACCCGCGGACTGGATCAGGTAGTCGAAATCGACGGTCTCGCCATTGTCCAGCTGCAGCCGGCTGCCGGGCAGGTCAATGCCGCTGACGCCTGCGAGGATGAACTCGATTCCGCGCTGGCGTCTCAGGCTGCCGCGAATGCTGCGCGCCACCTCGTCCGGTTCAAGCAGCGATGTGGCCACCTGGTAGAGGAGCGGCTGGAAGGTGTAGTAATTGTTGCGGTCTATCAGAATGATGTCGACCGGTGCGCCGCGCAGGGTCCTGACTGCGCTCATGCCGGCGAAGCCGGCTCCGATGATTGCTACCTTCGGCCTGGGCTGCATCTCCTGCCTCCTGGTGACCGGCGCGTCAAGGGCCATATGTCCGGCCAGTTGCCGTCAGGATAGCATGTGCAAAGAATCACAAGCGTAGTGCAGGCACAGTTAAACCCGGGTGGCAGCCTGCCGCCACCCGGGCCTTAGACCGGCCGGAAAAGCCCTAGCTCCTGACGCGCTCCTTGAGGCTCTTGCCCGGCTTGAATGCCGGGTACTTGCTCGCGGGAATCCGGATCTTGTCGGTTGTGCCTGGCTTCACGCCGCTCCGCTCCTTGCGCTCGCGCACTTCGAACGTTCCGAAGCCGGTCAACTGCACCTTGCCTCCGGAATCAAGGCTGGACATTATCTGGTCCAGGGCGGAGTCAACGACCTCCTTGACTTCTTTCCTGCTCTTACGGGTCTGGTCCGCGACCAGACCAACCAGGTCGGCCTTGGATACGGTGCGCTGCTTAGCCATGCACTACCCTCCATGAAACTGGATTTACTTTGTCGCGAATGGTAGCACGGATGAGGCGTGACGGCAACCTGTGGCGCGCCCGAAAATACGTCTGGCACAACTCCGGTTGCGCCGGCAGCTACTCTGCCGGCTGGTCCGTCTGGGGACTAAGGAGCGACGTACACGTGCTTGTCTTCCGGCAGGAACTCGTTGATCCTGATGCTCAGCAGCCGGGTGACCTCTTCCGGGGCCAGGCCAAGACCGGCTACGGGCATAGGCTCCCCAAAGTGGACGCGGTAACTGCGACCCTCGCGCCAAACGGCCGTGGGCAGAAGCGGGGCGCCGGAGCGCAGTGCCAGGAACGAGGCGCCACCCAGCGCGGTCTTGTCGCCGGCGGTCCTGGTGCCCTGGATGAAGACGCCCACCGCCATACCCCGCGCCAGTTTCCTGAGCCCTGTGCGGATGGCGCCGGTATCGTTGCCGTCGCGGTTGACCGGAAAAGTGCGCAATCCGAGCATCAGCAGTCTGAGCCCAGGCTTCTCGAACAGCTCGCGTTTGGCCATGAAGTGGATCTCGCGAGGTACCGAGACGCCCACGACTGGTGGATCCATCGAGCTGAAATGGTTGCAGGCGACCACGAGCGCGCCTTCCCGTGGCACGTTCTCCTGGCCAGTCACCCTCAGTCCGAAGAACAGCCTGGCCCAGGCCCGGAACGTCCAGACGGCGAACTGGTAGAACCACTTCCCCTGAAACAGCCGCATGAGCACTCAGGCAGCCTCGCTTGCTCCGGCAGTTGCACCCGCTCTGCCCAGGCGGCTGCGCCGATCGAGGAACAGGGCCGCCAGGACGCCGAACAGCGAGACGAGCCCGTGCAGGGCTATCCAGCTCATTGCCGAATCGCCCCAGGGGAGGGTGACCTCGAAGAGTTCCTGGCGTGAGAGCGTCATGCTGACCACCTGGGGAGCCATCTGCAGCACTGGCGAGACGATGATGGCGGCATAGCGCCAGGCGTAGTCCAGGCCGAGCATTCCCAGCAGGTTCGAAGCCAGGATGATGGGCAGGAGCACCAGCCATTCCTCGCTGCCCGACACCAGACCGACCACCGGGGCCAGCAGCGAGGTGAACAGCGCCATCTGCGAACCTGCCAGTGCGAATGAGGCGTAGCTGAAGAGCAGAATGCCGGCGCTCCGCAAGGCCAGGGGCAGCGGCAATACTGCGCAGGCGGCGGCCGCCAGGAACAGGAGCAGGCCGAAAACCAGCGCCCGGGAAGCGTTCTTCTGAGTCACGGGCACATGTTACCAGTGGCCGGCGGGCGTTGGGTCCTCAGTCGGCGGCCACCCTGTCTATGCGTTCCGCGATTGCCGGAATGCGCTTCAGAAAGTGGCCGGTGGCCGAGGCTTCATTCTGCGCAATCTGCTCCGGCGTGCCTTCGGCAACTATGCTGCCGCCACGCACGCCGCCATCGGGACCCAGGTCGATGATCCAGTCGGCGGTCTTGATCACGTCGGTGTTGTGCTCGATGACGAGCAGCGTGTTGCCGCCGTCCACCAGCCGGTGCAGGACATCAAGCAGTTTGGCGGTGTCCTCGAAGTGCAGGCCGGTTGTGGGCTCGTCCAGGATGTAGAGAGTCTTGCCGGTTGAGCGCTTGCCGAGTTCCCCGGCCAGCTTCACGCGCTGGGCCTCGCCGCCCGAGAGGGTGGGGCTCGACTGGCCGATCTTGATGTAGCCCAGACCGACGTCCACCATCAGCTGCAGCTTGCGGGCTATCGCCGGGATGTTCTCGAAGAACTCCAGGCCCTCGGCGACAGTCATGGCCAGCACGTCGGCTATGGACTTGCTGCGGATCTTCACTTCCAGGGTCTCGCGGTTGTAGCGCGCACCCTTGCAGACCTCGCAGGGCACGTAGACATCCGGCAGGAAGTACATCTCCACCTTCACGGTGCCGTCGCCCTTGCACGCCTCACAGCGCCCGCCCTTGACGTTGAACGAGAAACGGCCGGCCTTGTAGCCGCGCTTGCGGGCTTCCGGCGCCCGTGCGAACAGGTCGCGGATCTCCGTGAATATGCCTGTGTAAGTCGCGGGGTTGCTTCGCGGCGTGCGACCGATCGGACTCTGGTCGATCTCGATGACCTTGTCCACGAACTCTGTACCCAGGATCTTGTCATGCGCCCCCGGGAGCGTGCGCGCCCGGTAGAGCTGGCGGGCCAGGCTGGCGTGCAGGATGCCGTGTACCAGCGTCGACTTGCCGGAGCCCGAGGCACCGGTGATGCAGGTGAGTGTGCCCAGCGGGATGTTCACGTCAATGTTGCGCAGGTTGTTCTCGCGGGCGCCAACGACCCTGAGGCGCTTGCCGCTGCCTTCACGCCGCTTCTTGGGCACCGCGATGCTGCGGTCGCCACGGAGGTACGCGGCCGTGAGCGATTCCTCGCTCTTCAGCAGTTCCTCCGGCGTGCCGGCCGCCACTATCTCGCCGCCGTGGATGCCGGCTGCCGGCCCCAGGTCCACGATGTAGTCGGCGGCACGCATGGTTTCCTCGTCGTGCTCCACGACTATCAGTGTGTTGCCCAGGTCGCGCAGGTGCAGCAGCGTCTTCAGCAGGCGCTCATTGTCGCGCGGGTGGAGCCCGATGGAGGGCTCGTCCAGGACGTAGAGAACGCCGGTCAGGCCGGAACCGACCTGGGTGGCCAGGCGGATGCGCTGGGCTTCACCGCCGGAGAGCGTGTTCGCCGCCCTGTCAAGTGACAGGTAGTCCAGGCCGACATCCTCCAGGAAGCCGAGCCGGTTGTTGACCTCACGCATGATGGGCCGCGCCACGCTGCCGGCCGCTCCGGGCAGGTCGAGCTCCGTGAAGAACGCGACCGCGTCAAGCACGGACATGCCGGATACTTCCGCAATGTTCCTGTCCGCGACCGTAACCGCCAGCACCTCGGGCTTGTAGCGGCTGCCGCCGCAGTGGGGGCAGGGAACGAGCGACATGAACTCCTCAAGCCGCTCGCGCATGAACTCGGAAGAGGATTCCGCCAGGCGCCGCTCCAGGTTGCGGATCACGCCCTCGAACTCCGCGCGGAAACGCATGGTTTCCTTCGAGCCGCGCCGGTAGACCACGTCGATGGGGTCGTCGGTACCGTGCAGGATGGCTTTCTGCACTGCAGGTTCAAGGTCGCGCCAGGGTGTCGCCAGGTCAAAGCCCAGGTTGTTGGACAGTGCCTTCAGCCTGTCCCAGTAGTGGACCTTCTGGCCGGCGCCCTGTCCCCCGGTCCAGGGGGCGATGGCGCCACCCGCTATCGACAGGCTGTCGTCGGGAATAAGCAGCTGGGGATCGAACTGCTGCAGATAGCCCAGGCCGCTGCACTGCGGGCAGGCACCGAAGGGAGAGTTGAAGGAGAACACCCTGGGTTCCAGTTCCTCCAGGAACGTGCCGTGGTCGGGGCAGGCGAATTTCTCGGAGAACAGTTCGTCGACCCCGTCGTCCGGCAGCAGCACCCGCAGCAGGCCCTCGGCCCTGGCGAGTGCCAGCTCCACCGATTCGGCGATGCGGCTGCGGTCCTCCTCTTTCAGCACCAGGCGGTCGACCACCAGGTCGATGTCGTGCTTCTCGTAGCGTTCCACGTTGGCCGCCAGCGCCTCGTCCAGGGTCATGACCTGGCCGTCCAGGCGGATACGTGCGAAGCCTTCGCGTTTCAGGTCACTGAACAGCTTGCGGTACTCGCCCTTGCGCCCCCGGATGATGGGTGCCAGCAGCAGCGCACGCGCGTCAGTCCAGCGCGTCAGCAGCTGGCCCACGATTTCGCTTGCCGACTGCCGGCTGATCTCCCGGCCGCACACCGGGCAGTGGGGGATGCCGGCGCGGGCGAACAGCAACCTCAGGTAGTCGTGAATCTCGGTGACCGTGCCGACGGTAGAGCGCGGGTTGTGGCTTGTCGTCTTCTGGTCGATGGAGATCGCGGGCGAAAGGCCTTCGATCACGTCGACATCGGGCTTGTCCATGATGCCCAGGAACTGCCGGGCGTAGGCCGACAGGCTCTCGACATAACGGCGCTGACCTTCGGCGTAGATGGTGTCGAACGCGAGCGTCGACTTGCCGGATCCGGACACGCCGGTGAATACAATGAAGCGGTTGCGCGGCAGTTCAACATCCACACTCTTGAGGTTGTGAGCGCGCGCTCCGCGGATTATCAGGTTCTGCAAGTTGGCTCCTGCTTTCAGGAGTGGCCGCTGCTGCTCAGGGCAGCAGGACGTGCCTCCAGGGCTCGGCCCGCCTGTCTGCGGACAATAGAGGAGTATAGCAACTCATCAATGAAGGCATTGTGGCCGCCCTGACCAGTGGGCCAGGCACGCAGGAGCCCGGGACGGCTGTCGCCGGTCCCGGGCTCCTGCAGGCAGTTCAGGCTGCCGTGAATATCTTCAGTCGCGGTAGTGCTGCTCGGGCGGCGGCACGTCGGTGCGGCGCTCGAAGGAAACCTGGACCTGCAGGAAGAACACCAGGGCCACCAGTGCCACCAGCAGGAATGGTGACTGCCACAGCAGGATCAGCGCGACCACGGCCATTACGGTCAGGGGCATGCGCAGCACGGTCTCGCCCCGGTGGCGGAGCACCAGGCGCCTGCGGTTGCCGGCGGCCAGGAGGCCGTTGAGCATTGCGGCGAAGTCGACGCCACCACTGTTGTTCGGCTGGCGGTTCTCGTCATTGCGGTGGTTGTTGTTGTTCTCGGTCATGTTTGCTCCATTCTGCATGTCGTTCATACGTTTACGCGTAGGGGTCCAGGCGCGGGGTCTGCTCTTCGCCGGCCGGCTCCGGCTCGGCCGTAGCTGCGGGTGCCGGTCCGCCGCGCTCGACGCTGATGGTCAGCTTCGCGGCCAGGGCGGCGATGGCACCGATCGCGGCCCAGACGGGCAGCAGCAGCGTGCCGATCACGCCGATGGTCAGCGGGATCTCGATCAGGGTCCTGCCTTCCTCGTTCTTGATGCTGAGGCGCCTTATGTTGCCTTCGTGGATCAGTTCCTTGACCTTGGCGAGAACCGCGTCGCCCGAGACGGTGAATTCTTCCGTGTACTGTTTCCTGCTGTTGTTCGTGCTGTCGCTCATGGCACACGTCCTTCCTGTTTCAAGTGTAGGTTTCGGCTGCCAGTCAGTCGTCATACCAATGGGTGAGATGTGCCGCGGGTAGACTGGCAGCAATGATCCGCGCCATTATTTTTGACGTCGGTGGAACCCTGGTCTGGGGCAACGGACCACATTTCGAGAAAGCGAACGCCTGGAGGGCAGCCATCCTGCTGCGTGAACGCGGCCTGATCCAGGACGCTCCGGGTTTTGCGGACCGGCTGGTCTCCCTGCGCAAGCACAGCCCCAAGGAAGGGCGGGACTTCACGCAGATCGGGACCACGCGCCAGCACCTGCAGCAGCTGCTTTCGGAGTACGGGGTGGCTCACGACGAGGCGATGGTCGACTGGCTGGAACGTGAGTATTGCCGCGCGGAGGCCGAGGGTGCTGTCGCCATCCCCGGCATGCCGCAGCTGGTCAGAAGCCTGGCGGGCAAGGTGAAACTGGGCGTGGCCTCCAACACCCGCTCCCATGAGCTGACGGTGCAGATCATCGCGCGGCTGGGCCTTTCCAGCCTGATCGATCCGCTGGTGACCTCCGTAAGTGCTGGCTTCCGCAAGCCGAGCCCCCGGGTGTTCGAAGCCGTGCTTGAGCAGTGGGACGTGCCTGTCGAGCAGGTCGCCATGATTGGCGACAGTCGCCGCAAGGACGTGGCCGGCGCCCAGAAGCTCGGCATGAAGGGCGTGTGGCTCAAGGCGGAGTTGCGCGCAAGCGGGGGACGTGACTTGGAATGGCTGCCGGAAGAAGTGGAACCGGACGCCAGCGCCGAGGACGCCGCCTCCCTGCATGAGCGGCTGCTGGGACTGGGTTTACCGCACTGATGCGCCGCCATGTGGCACGATGGGGACAGCATGCAGTCCTGAAAGGGGAGCACAATGGTTTCTTCGGTACCTGATTCCCGCCCGCAGCGGATTACGAACGAGAACGACAGGGTGCTGACGGTTTTCGCGATGCTCGGCGCCCACCTTGGTTCCTTCGGCATCCTTTATTTCTGGCTCACGGGAGCCATCCTGCTGTTCACCGGCAATGGTGGCCAGCTGGTGGAGATGGTCAATCTCAGCGGCATGGAACGGCTGCTCTTCCTGGGTTACCCGCTGGTGGTGCTGCTCAGCCTGTTCGGCTGGATCTTCTTTGCACTGAGGCGTGACCTGCTGGCCATCGGGCTCGCCGGACTGCCCATCGTCTGCACCATCGTGTATTACTTCTACTTCAACACGGCACGATGAGCCGCGGGTCCGGGGAAAAGGCGGTAAGCGCATGATCCGGCTCACCTGGCACGGTCACGCCACAGTCTCCATCCAAAGTGGCGCCCACGCCATCGTGATTGACCCGTTCCTGACGGACAATCCAGCGGCAGTCGCATCTGCTCAGGAACTGGACGCGGATTTCATCATCGTCTCGCACGGCCACGGTGACCATGTGGGTGACGTGGAACAGCTGGGCAAACGCACCGGCGCCCAGCTGGTGTCCAGCCCCGAGATCTGCGGCTGGTTCACGGAGCGCGGCTTGACGGACAGCAAGCAGATGAACATTGGCGGCTGGACCGACTTTCCGTTCGGCAGGCTGAAGTTCACACCGGCCTGGCATTCGAGTTCGCTGCCCGACGGCACTTACGGCGGCA
>CAYMUK010000029.1:0-4569 GCA_964393655.1 uncultured bacterium
TTTCGCAGGCGGTCAGTCAGGTGGATTCAGACCCTGAGTCCACTGGTGGGCAGCCCGCCACCATGTTTGTACACATCGACTTCCGAGATGAAGCGGTTGAACAGGTAGTTCGCATCATGCGGTCCTGGGCTTGCTTCCGGGTGGTACTGCACGCAGAACACCGGGTAACGCACGTGTGACATGCCCTCGAGCGTGCCGTCATTCAGGTTGATGTGTGTTGCCTGGAACTGCTGGCCGGGAATCGAATCGATGTCCACCGCGTAATTGTGGTTCTGGCTCGTGACCTCGATCTCCCCGGTCAGGATATTTTTAACCGGCGTGTTGGCGCCGTGGTGGCCGTGCTTCAGCTTGAAGGTGCGGCCGCCCACCGCCAGGGCCAACAGCTGGTGTCCCAGGCAGATGCCGTAGGTGGGCAGCAGGCCCAGAAGCTGCCAGATGGTGTCATGCGCGTAGGTGGGTCCCGCAGGGTCACCGGGGCCGTTGCTCAGCACCAGGCCCGATGGCTGCAGGGCCATTATCTGCGCGGGGCTCGTCATCGCGGGAACCACAATCACCTCGGCGCCCGACTGTTCGAGTTTGTAGACGATGGAATTCTTGATGCCGAAGTCCACCACGACCACGCGCGGGTTGTCCTTGAAGGTCGGCCTGGCATACGGCAAGGGGGTGGTGACCTCGGGTGTCATGTCCCGGCCGTCAATGTCAGGGTGTGCCTGCGCCTGCAACACGAGTTCGGCTTCCTGTTCCGCGTTTGTGGCGCCGTGGCGAATCAGGCCCTTGACCACTCCGCCGCTGCGCAGCCGCCGGGTGAGTGCCCGGGTGTCGATGCCTTCTATGCCGACGATGTCGTGCTGCTCCATGAAGCTCTGAAGGTCCTGGTTCGACCTGTGGTTGGAGGCAACGCGGCTGAACTCCCTTACTATGAACCCGCGCGCGAAGGGCCGGTTGGATTCCATGTCGTAAACGCTCACACCGTAGTTGCCGATGTGCGGGTAGGTCATCACGACAATCTGGCCGTGATACGAGGGATCCGTCAGGATCTCCTGATAGCCGGTCATGGAGGTGTTGAAGACAACCTCGCCGACGGTTTCGCCGGTGTGGCCGAAGGCGTAACCGTAGTAGACGGTGCCGTCCTCCAGGGCCAGTACCGCCCTTGGTTTGTTGAGTAGGGACATCAGCTGATCACCGCTCGCGAGTTTAGCATCAAATTACAGTCTGGACAGGGGCGCAACCGACGTACCGGCGGTGACCTCCACGTCCGTAAGCACTGAGTGCGCACCTATGCGCGCACCGCGTGCCACACGCGTGTTTCCCCGAAGGACCACGCCCGGTTCCAGAGTCACATCCGGCTCAAGCACCACCCCGGGCTCGATGTATACACTTTCAGGAATGTGAATTGTTACTCCCGCCAGCTGCCATTTCCGCCGCAGGCGGTCCAGCACCACCCGCTCGGCTTCCGCCAGCTGCTGCCGGTCGTTCACGCCCGCGTACTCATCCAGCGGAGTGTCGCTGGTGGCTACGGACATGCCTGCCTGCAGGTACGCAGCCAGCAGATCCGTGATGTAGTACTCGCCTGCGGCGTTATCGCTGCTGAGCGAGCGTGCCAGCCTGAACGCCTCACTGTCGAAAAGGTAGGTTCCCACCACGATCTCGTTCACCTGAAGCTCGGCCTCGCTCGCGTCCTTGTGCTCGACAATCCGCTGGAGCCTGCCGGCATCATCCTTGATGACCCTGCCCAGGCCAGAGGGATCCGGCACCCGGGCGCTGAGCAGCGCCATGCCCCGCTCCGGCATCGCTTCCTGCAGCCGGCGCAGCGTGTTTCCCGTAAGCAGTGCGCCATCGCCGCTCAGAACCAGAGTGTCTGCGCCCGTGGGCTCAAGCAGCCCGGCGGTCTGCAGGAAGGCATGCGCGGTTCCCAGCCGCTCCGCCTGCATGACGAATTCGACGTCCTCGCCGGCCAGAGCGGCCCTCACCTCGTCCGCCTGATGGCCCACGACTACCACGACCCGCTCAGGGGACAGTTCGCGTGCAGCGTTCAGCACGTGCTGCACCATCGGCACGCCTGCCAGCTCGTGCAGCACCTTGTGGCGCTCCGACTTCATTCTGGTGCCCGAACCGGCTGCCAGGATGACGACGTTCAGTGGCGCAGCCATCAGCGGCCGCGTGCCCTGCGGCTCAGCCGGTCACGCCGCTCCTCCACCGCCGGCCCACGCCGCAGGATCTGCCAGATGGCTAGTGCGATGATCGGCAGGCTGATGAGCTGCGTCAGCGTGAACAGTCCGATTCCCGCGCTTTCGTTCAGGTAGGCCTGGATGAAAAGCGGATTGTCCCGGAACGGCTCCTCGAGCAGGCTGCGCAGCACCGAGTACCAGAGGACGAACTGCCAGAAGACGTATCCGGCCGCGCGGTTCCGGTTGAGTGCCCAGCCGATCACGAATATCAGAATGACGCCGATCAGCATGCCGTACAGGGGGGTCAGGTGCACCGTGCAGGGATCGCCGAACGGCACCGTGGTGCAGACGGGTGGCGCGAACTGCCAGAGGTTGTCACCGAAGATGAACCGGCCCACGGCTCCGAAGGTCTCGGTACCCGGCTCAGGCCAGGTGAAACCGATGGCCCAGTCAGTCAGCCGCCCGCCGGTGTCGGTGCCGTTCATGAAGTTCCCGATGCGGCCGCCGATGATGCCCAGCGCGCCTATTCCCGAGAGCACGTCCAGCATGGACCACATGTTCATGCCCTTGGCCCGCGCGTAGAAATACAGGGCGACCATGATTCCCAGGATGCCGCCATGGATGCTGATGCCGCCCTGCCAGACCTTGAAGGCGTCAACCGGATTGCCTCCCGGACCGAAGAAGTAGCCCGGGCTCGTCAGTACATACACCAGTCTTGCGCCCACGATGCCTGCCAGTACCAGCCACACTGCGGAATCGAGCAGTTTTTCCGTGTCAATGTTTCGTTTGCGGGCAGCATGCAGAGCCCAGATAGAGCCGATGACCACACCGGCCGCGATCAGGAAGCCGTACCAGCGGATGGCCAGCGGCCCGATCTGAAGCATTATTGGATCCATGCGCGGATTATATGCCGGCGTAGGCGGTGGAACCGCCGCTAGAACAGGTAGACGAAGGCGATGATGCCCATGGCGATGAGGAACAGCAGCTTCATGAATGTGCCGCCCAGGGCGCCGAGCATGGAGCCCAGACCCGAACGCCAGGCCTCGGCCAGCGAGCGGTTGGCAAGCAGCTCGAAGAGCATGGCGCCAAGCAGTGCCCCCGGCAGGAAACCGAAGGGTGGGGCGACGAACACGCCGACTATGGAACCGATGATGCTGCCCCAGACGCCTGCACTACTGCCACCCGAGTACCTGGTTCCTATCCATCCGCCCACCAGGTCAAGCACCTGGGCGAGAACGGCCAGGCCGGCGATAATCAGGAGCGGTACGAGACCGAGTTTCTCGAAGCCCGTCATCCAGCCGGCCAGCAGCGCACCGAGTGCGACCAGCGGGACTCCGGGGATAACGGGGACAACCAGCCCGGCCAGCCCTATCAGCCAGGTCAGCAGGAACACCAGGGACGCAAGGATTGTCATGGTCACGCAGGGAATCCTACCCCGCGACCTTGGAAATTCACTTCATCCGAAAGTTTTAGGCCTCCGGCACCCTCTGCAATTGCCGCACGGCCGCAGGCAATTGCCGGAACAGGTGCGGTAGGCACAGGCGCAGGTTGGCGGCGTCGCCCGGCAGGTTGATGACCATGGTCTGCCGCCTCACTCCGGCCTCCAGACGCAGGAACGCCACTGACGGGTCGCTGCGTACGCAGGCCAGCCGGATCAGTTCGGGGATGCCCGGCAGGTGCCGGTCGACCACCTCGGCAGTCGCTTCCGGCATGCGCTCGCGCAGCGCCAGGCCGACGCCGCCGCAGGTCAGGATGAGGTCCGCAGCGCCATGCTCGGCCTCGCTCCAGACGCGCAACCGGGCGCGCAGCAGTGCCTGCTCGCTTGGGCTCACGAAGTAGTCGACTTCCTGGAACGGACCCTTGGCCAGTTCCGCGTGGAGTACGCCCAGTGCGGCGGTCATGCGTTCGCCGTCTTCCTCGGAGTCTCCAACGTTCAGGATTGCCACCCTGACTTGGCGATCGCTCATGTTCAGGACCATAGCGCGCGGCCCGGGAAGCTGTCGCAGTAAAGTCTCACAAACAGCTGCGGGTGTTGTGAGAGGGGGTCCCCACGCGTTACCTTGGGACCAGCAGATGGAAGGAGAATACGACTCTTGAAGATTCATGAGTACCAGGCCAAGGAGCTGTTCCGCGACAGGGGGATAGCCGTACCGGAGGGTCGTGTCGTGCGGAGCCCGGAAGAGGCGCGCGCGGCAGTCGGACCGATAATCGAAGCCAGCGGCAACCCCGTCGTGGTGCTGAAGAGTCAGATCCACGCAGGCGGTCGCGGCAAGGGCCGGTTTGTGGAGCACCAGGACCTGGGTGGCGTCAAGGTCATCCTGGACGGCACCCAGGGAGGGGCAGCCGCGGCGGCCGCCCGCGCCGAGGAGCTGGCCAGCCAGATGCTCGGCAGCACCCTGGT
>CAYMUK010000029.1:4669-17346 GCA_964393655.1 uncultured bacterium
TACGGCCTCGGGCTGTCAGGCGCTGCCCTCAAGTCGTTCACCCGCTTCGTCGACAGCCTGGCGAAAGCAGCGGTCGAACTGGACGCGGACATGCTGGAGATCAACCCGCTCGTGGTCACCACCTCTGGCGAGGTCATGGCCCTTGACGGCAAGGTGAGTATCGACAGCAACGCGCTGTACCGTCACCCGAAGATTGTGGAGATGCGCGACCTGAGCGAGGAGGAACCCGCCGAGGTAGAGGCCGGCAAGTACGGCCTGTCATTCATCAAGCTTGACGGCAACATCGGCTGCCTGGTGAACGGTGCCGGGCTCGCCATGGCCACGATGGACATCATCAAGCACGTCGGGGGCGAGCCAGCCAACTTCCTGGACGTCGGTGGCGGTGCCACCACCGAGAATGTCACCGCCGCTTTCAAGATAATCACGCAGGATCCGAACGTGAAGGGCATTTTCATCAATATCTTTGGCGGCATCATGAAGTGCGACACCATCGCCAACGGCGTGGTCGCCGCAGTCAGGGAGGTCGGCCTGGAGGTACCGCTGGTGGTGCGGCTGGAAGGCACCAACGTCGAACTGGGCCGCAGGATCATCGACGAATCGGGGTTGAACGTGGTCTCCGCCATGAACATGCTGGATGGTGCCCGCAAGATCGTTGAACTCGCCGGCGGGAGGCAGTCATGAGCATCCTGGTGGGACTGGAAACCAGACTCCTGGTGCAGGGCCTTGGCGGTGCAGGCAGGTTCCATACCGACAAAGCCATCGCCTACGGCACCAACGTGGTCGCGGCCGTGCACCCGGGACGTGGCGGCCAGAGCGAGCTGTTCGAAGGCGAGACGGATCACACCGGCGTCCCCGGTCGGCCGGATTCCTACAGTGTGTCTGTACCGATCTTCAACAGCGTGCGCGAAGCCGTGGAGGCAACCCGCGCCAACGCGAGTGTCGTCTACGTGCCGCCGCCCTTTGCGGCCGACGCGATCATGGAGGCGGCCGACGCGGGCGTACCGCTGATCGTCACCATCACCGAAGGCATACCCATCCAGGACATGGTCGTGGCCAAACGGTACCTGGAAGGCCGCAACAGCCGCCTCATCGGCCCCAACTGCCCCGGAATCACGGTGCCTCACGAGTGCAAGATCGGCATCATGCCGGGGTACATCCACAAGGGCGGACGCGTGGGCGTGGTCAGCCGCTCCGGCACGCTCACCTACGAGGCCGTGCACCAGTTGACACTCAACGGCCTGGGCCAGACCACCGCGGTGGGCATCGGCGGCGACCCGGTTAACGGCAGCAACTTCACCGACATGCTGAAGCTGTTCAACGATGATCCCGCGACGGAAGGCGTGATCCTGATTGGTGAGATTGGCGGCAGCGCCGAGGAGGAAGCAGCGGCCTGGATCAAGGGGAACATGACCAAACCGGTCGCCGCCTTCATCGCCGGCACCACCGCACCGCCAGGCAAACGCATGGGCCACGCCGGAGCCATCATCTCAGGTGGTTCGGGAGCGGCCAGCGACAAGATCGCCGCCCTGGAAGCCGCCGGCGCAGTCATCGCCCCAACGCCCAGCGACCTGGGCAGCGCGATGCTGGAGGCTTTCGAGCGCAGCCGGAACTAGAGCCGTGGGCTCAGCATGAAGCAGGGCCCGCCAGGCAGCCGTCGCGGCCGTTTCGCCCCGAGCCCGACAGGAAACCTGCATCTCGGCAACGCCCGCACCGCCCTCGTGGCCTGGCTGCGGGCGCGAGCCGCTGGTGACACTTTCGTGCTCCGGGTGGAAGATCTTGACGGGCCACGCACGGTTAAGGAAGCGGTCACCGGCAACCTTGACGAGCTGCGCTGGCTCGGACTGGACTGGGACGAGGGTCCCGACGTGGGTGGACCCCACGCTCCCTACATCCAGTCGGACCGCGCGGCCAACTACGAGCGCGTGCTGGACTACCTGCGGCTGGCGGGACTGACGTTCGAATGCTGGCTGTCCCGCAAGGATCTGCGTGAGCTGGCTTCCGCGCCGCACGGACCTGTCCCCGCCTACTCTCAGGTGGAGCGCCAGTTGAACGAGGAAATCCGGGCCGAAAAACAGGCTGCCGGCAAAGAGCCAAGCATCAGGCTCAAAGGCCCCGAAACCGCCGGAACAGAGTCACTGACCTTCGTTGATGTGCTCAGCGGCCGCCGGCATTTCGATGTCCCAGCAGCGATCGGCGACATCATCCTGAAGCGGGCGGACGGGCTCTGGGCGTACCAGCTTGCGGTCGTGGTGGACGACATCGCCATGGGAATCCGTGAGGTCGTCCGCGGAAACGACCTGCTGGCCAGCACCGGCGCCCAGCTGCTGCTCTATCACGCCCTCGAGGCTCCCCCGCCGGCCTTCCTGCATGTCCCACTGCTGCTTGACGAGAACGGGGAACGGCTGGCGAAACGCCGTGGGTCACTCACCCTCGCTGCCTTGCGGAACGCCTCAGTCCCCGCGCCACGCGTCACCGGGCTGCTTGCCTACAGCCTGGGGCTCACGGACCGGCTTGCCGAGCTGACGCCCCGTGAGCTACTGGCCGACCTGCCTGCTGACTGGCTTGCCTGTCTCAGGCGCGAGAATCAGCCGCTGAACAGTCGCCTGCTGGCGTGGCTGAAGGGTGGTTCAGCGAAATGACCCCCTGCGGGCACAGGTTCTGGCACCGCCGGACCAGCAGCAGGCTTGCATCAGTCCGGCACCTGTCTTACAGTTACGCCATGTCAGCAGGACACGCCAGGAGCGAAGCAGCGGAACCGCGCGCGCACACAAGACCACGTGTACGCACCCCGCGCAGCTTCAAGCGGCGGCATCAGCGCTGGTGGCGAAGCTGAAGCTTCCCCACTGCTGAGCCGGCCCGCTACTGCGGCTCCGGCACCCACACCCCACAACTTCACAACCAGGTATCACCCGGAGGCAACATGTACTCTCAGCCCGACCAGTACGGCCGCTATGGCGAATTCGGCGGTCGCTACGTTCCAGAAACCCTGATGCCGGCCCTGCAGGAACTGACCGACAGCTGGCTGCAGCTGCGCGGTGACGAGACCTTCCAGCAGGAATACGCCGGCTGGCTGCGCGAGTACGTGGGCCGGCCAAGCCTGTTCACGGAAGCCAGCAGGCTCAGCGACGAGCTCGGCGGCGCCCGCATCTGGCTGAAGCGCGAGGACCTGAACCACACTGGCGCCCACAAGATAAACAACGCCCTGGGCCAGGCCCTGCTGGCCAGGCGCCTGGGCAAGAAACGCGTCATCGCCGAAACCGGTGCGGGGCAGCACGGTGTCGCCAGTGCCACGGCGGCCGCCGTCTTCGGCCTGGAGTGCGTGGTGTACATGGGCGAGGAGGACGTCAGGCGGCAGGAACTGAACGTGTTCCGCATGCAGCTGCTTGGCGCAGAGGTCGTACCTGTCACCAGCGGCACCCGTACCCTGAAGGATGCCACCAACGAGGCAATCCGTGACTGGGTGACCAATGTCCGTGAATCCTATTACCTGATCGGCAGCGTCGTCGGCCCGCATCCCTACCCGCTGCTGGTCCGCGACCTGCAGAGTGTCATCGGCCGCGAAACGATCGAACAGCTGAGGCAGCACGGCCTCGGCAAACCGGCGGCGGTGTTCGCCTGCGTCGGCGGCGGCTCGAATGCCATGGGCATGTTCGCCCCGTTCACCCAGCTGCCCGAAGCTGAGCGCCCCAGGCTCATCGGAGTGGAGGCGGCCGGCGCCGGACTGGACAGTGGCCGGCACTCGGCCAGCATCTCCACCGGAAAGAAGGGCGTGCTGCACGGCGCACTCATGCACCTGCTGTCCGACGATGACGGCCAGATTCTGCCTGCCCACAGCATTTCCGCCGGACTTGACTATCCGGGCGTCGGGCCGGAACACTCCCATCTGCACGACAGCGGCATCGCCGAATACCAGAGTGCCACCGATGCGGAAGCCCTGGCCGCCTTCCAGCGCCTCGCCAGGACCGAGGGCATAATCCCGGCGCTGGAAAGCGCGCACGCTGTCGCTGCCGCCATGCGGCTGGCGCCTGAGCTGCCTGCGGACAGCACCCTGGTGGTCTGCCTTTCCGGCCGTGGCGACAAGGACGTAGCCGAGGTCAAGCGTCTGCTGCAGGCGGAGGTGGAGGCATGACCGGGGTCGAGCGGATCAGTGAGGCTTTCAGGCAGGCAGCCGCCGGGAACCGAGCGGCCCTCATGCCCTACCTGACCGCCGGCTACCCTGACAGGACCACGTTCCTGCGGGACGCAGAAGTGCTCGTGCAGCAGTCAGACCTGATCGAGATCGGCCTCCCCTACTCCGATCCCCTGGGCGACGGACCGACAGTCCAGGCGTCGGGGCAGGCCGCACTTGACGCCGGAGTCACGGTGAGTCAGGTCCTCGAACTCATCAGCGAGGTGAGCGCCTACGGCAAGCCCGTCCTGGCCATGACCTACTACAATCCCATCTACTGCTTTGAAGGCGGAGAACGCGGTTTTCTGGAAGCACTGGCAGCTGCCGGGGCTTCCGGGGTGATCCTGCCGGACCTGCCGCCGGAGGAAGCCGTGGCACTGCGGCAATCAGCGGGCGAACTTGGCCTGGCCACTGTATTCCTCATCGCACCCACCTCAACCCGGGAGCGGCTGGAGCAGGTGACCGCTGCGTGCAGCGGCTTCGTCTACTGCGTGTCGGTCACGGGTGTCACGGGTGCACGGAGCGCTGTCAGCCAGGACCTGCCGCGGATGCTGGAAGCAGCAAGGCAGGTGACGGATCTCCCGCTGGCCGTGGGCTTCGGAGTGTCGGACAGAGCCACTGCCAACGAGGTGGCGCAGCTTGCGGATGGCGTGATAGTCGGTTCGGCCATCATCAGCAGGCAAGCCCGCGGAGAGGAGCTCGGTGGCTTCGCCCGGGAGCTGGCTGCCGGCTGCCGGCGGGACCGTGAGCCGTAGGCTCAGTCGCTGTTTACAAGGATGTCGCTGCCGAGCTGCTGGAAGAGCTGATCGGACATGAGCAGGTCGGCGCCGGCTTCCGGCGGGAGCTCATTGCCCACGACCCGCACCATGACGGGTTCGCTTTCGTTGTCCAAGGCTGAAGACACTATGAGCAGTTCCCCGAGCAGCCGGCCCCGGGCCACCACTTCATATGGTGTCAGTTCCGCTGAGACAGCGCCGGTCACCACGCCATCGCCACTCAGGATCTCCAGCCGGACCTGCCCGACCCCACTGGCAGTGAGTCCGATGGCATCCGCCGCGGCGCGTGACAGGTCGATTATCCGGTTGTCCTTGAAGGGTCCACGGTCATTGATGCGGACAATCACTGCCTGACCGCTGGCCACGTGCGTGACGCGGACCCGCGTATTGAAAGGCAGCGTCCGGTGCGCAGCCGTCAGGTCAGCCGGATTGAAGATCTCGCCGCTCGCGGTGTGCCTGCCCGCGAAACCGGGACCGTACCAGGATGCCACACCTGTGACGACCTGGCCCAGGTTGGCCGCCTCGGTCGCAGTCTGACTCGGTAATGCTGCCGCGCCGGCGTTCGAGCTGGCGGCAACAGTGGCGGTGACAGCCGGCAGGACGGCCGGACTGACACTCACGACAGGCGCACAACCCGCAATCACCAGCAGGAGTGCCAGCGACGGGGCTGCAATTGACTTGAACATTCGGGGATTATAGGCCGGATCGGGCCGGGTGGTTGTCAGTTGGACGAGGCTGTGCGGCGTGAGGCCCATGGGAACGTGGCTCGCCGCAGCGGACTCTTACGCCCAGGTGCGGCGCGCCAGTTCCTTCTGGCAGAGGACGAACGCCTCATAATGGTCGATCTCGGCGCTGCCGTCAGCTATCGCTTCCTCGCACTTGCCGATGATGCTGCCCAGCTCTTCGTTGCTCAGGTACTGAACTCTTTCCGTGGTTTCGTGTGTCTGCATCATTGTGGTGACTTCCCTTGTCATAGGAATTTCCCGTGTTCCCCTTGGGCTGAATAGAATGTAGCAATGGGTCTCTTACAAAACTCTCACTGCACTTTCAGGTGGCGGGATCACGTCCAGATCGGCACTCCCGTTGCCACTTCCAGGTTTCATGACTGATTCACACTGCCACCTGGACCGCCTGCCCGACCCCGCAGCTGGCGTTGATGAGGAACTGGCGGCCATAGTCACGGTAGGTACCGGGCCGGAGCGCAACGGGCAGGCGCTTGACCTGGCTGCCGCCCACCCGAACGTCTGGGCTGTCGTGGGGATCCACCCCGGGGACGCCCATCTGGCCGCGTCGCGAGAGGTCCGCGACCAGGTGTCGGCTCAGGCCCGCGGCCAGCGCGTGGTGGGCATCGGTGAGACGGGCTTCGACACGCATTGGGAGGCCGACAAACTTGAGGAGCAGCAGGTCGCCTTCGATTTCCAGGCCGAACTGGCCAGGGAGCTTGACTTGCCGCTGGTGCTTCATGTGCGCGACCGCCAGGGAGGCCGGACCGCCAGTGAGGCCGCCTGCCGGGCGCTCGAGGCCGCCGGCTGGCGCCGCGGCATCCTCCACTGCTTCAATGGTGACCAGGAACTGCTGGACCTGGGCCTCGCGCTCGGCTGGTTCGTCTCCTTTGCCGGTAACGTCACTTACAAGAACGCAGCGAAGCTGCAGGAGGCCGCCAGCACCGTTCCGCTCGACCGCCTGCTGGTGGAGACGGACAGTCCCTACCTGGCTCCGGTACCCATGCGTGGCCGCAGTAACCTGCCTGCCTACGTGCGGCACACGGCCGACTTCCTGGCGGACCTCCGCGGCCTGGACCCGGCCGTCTTCGAGGCAGCGGTTGATGCGAACGCGGCAGCCGTGTTCGGTCTGCCCGCTGCGGGTAAGGTGTGAAGGTGGCTTTCCAGGACGCGGCTTATCACATTACAAGGGACAGTGCCGACCTCTATGTGGAACTGGTGGGCGAAGGAGAAGGCAAGCCCATCCTCTACCTGCATGGCGGGCCTGGCTACAACAGTTTCTCCTTCCGGGACCTGCTGGGTGACAGCCTGGAGCAGCACCTGCTCATCTATGCTGACCAGCGCGGTGGCGGACGTTCGTACGCCGATGCCCCCTTCACGCTCGACACCCTGGCCGACGACGTCAGGGCGCTGCTCACTTCGCTCGAGATACCGTCAGTAACATTCCTGGCGCACGGCTTCGGAGCCGCCATCGCAGTGCGGGCGGCGGTCCTGCACCCGGAGCTTGCCGAACGCCTGGTGCTGGTGAACCCGTGGTTCTCCATGCCCATGCTGGCGCGCACCATCCAGCGGACGGCTGCAAGGCTGAGCGGCAACGACGCGCTGGCGGTGCCCGGGGAGAAGGAACTGCAGGAGGGTGAGGCGGAGGACCCTGTCGAACTGACGGATCAGGCTTTCCGCTGGTTGCCGGCGAAGCGGGTCTTCGACGAACTGCAGTTCCCCAACCCCTCGGCCCGGCTGAGGCTCGAGCACAGCGATTCCTCCGCGCTCGCTGGTCCAACCGAGTTCGCGGAACTCCAGGATCCCTGGCTGGTTGATGTAATTCCGCTGCTGCCGCTGGTGAAGGCGAAAACGGTCATCATCGCTGGACAGCATGACGCCACCAGCATGCCGGGCCAGGCGGAGGCCGGCCTCATGCACCTGAACGACGCACTCTTCAGCATGACCGAAGGTGGCCATTACCCCTGGCTTGATGACCCGGAGACTTTCCTCTCGCTGCTGGAACAGGCGCTGGCTGTCTGAGGTCGCCTTCCGGACGTGATGCTTCGCATGGAAGCGGCCTGCTGCACGGTGCTAGACTCAGCCGATGCTGAAGCCTGACCTGCGGGTTCCCGACATCACCGCAATCACCCCCGAGCTGCTCGTGCAGCGCGGGATAGAGGCCGTGATGGTGGACCTGGATGACACGATAGTTCCCTCGGGCGGCAACAGCATGGAGCTGGTCGTCAAGGACTGGTTCCTGCAGCTCAAGCACGCCGGGATTCCCCTGCTGATACTCTCCAACGGCCAGCGGGACCGCGTGGCGCACTGGGCGCAGGAGCTCGGTATTCCCGGGCTGTCGCTGGTGGGCAAGCCCTTCCGCCAGGCATTCAGGCGCGGGCTGAAGATCCTTGATTCCGAACCGGGCCGCACGGCCATGGTGGGAGACCAGCTGTTCACGGATGTCCTGGGAGCGAACCTGATGGGGCTGCACTCCATCCTGGTGGCCCCCCTGAGTCCGGGCAAGCTGCCGCACACTCGCGCGTTGCGCGGGCTGGAGCGGCGCATTCTGAGGAGGAACAATGGCGAACCTGTCGATTGGTGACAAGCGCCTGGGAGCAGTACTGCTGGAACGCGGCTACGTGACCGACGAGTCGCTGCAGCGCGCCATCGGCCGGCACGGTGAAACCGGTGGCAAGCTGTCCGACATCCTGGTGAACCTGGGAGTGATCTCGGAGCAGCGGATCGCCCGGGCCATCGAGGAGTCAATCGGTATCCCGCTCGTGGTGCTGCCCAGGGTCGACGTGATGACCGAGGCCATCGAGAAGCTCAGCGCGCGCACCGCATTCGAGCTGAGCTGCGTGCCCTTTTCCATCGAAGGCAACCAGTTGCGCGTGGCATTCGAAGACCCTCTGGACGCGATGGCGATAGAAGAGGTCGAGGACGCAACCGGCTGCTTCGTTGAACCCTACAAGGGTCTGCACAAGGAAATCCAGTGGGCCCTGGCCACCTACTACCCGGAACTGGAACTCGAGGCTCCCAGGGACCTGGAGCTTGACATCAGCCAGCGTCTTGGCAGCCTGGCCATCGAGCTGGGCATGGCCAGCGCCGAGCAGGTCGCTGCCGCCGCCACCGAGCAGCAGCGTACCGGCGGACTGCTTGGACGCATACTGGTCGACCAGGAAATAATCGACGAGGAACAGCTGACACAACTCCTGGCCAGGCAGAGCGAGATCCCCTTCGAGGACGGCTTCGTGGACGCGCCGTTCGACGAGAAACTGGCCTCCAACCTGCTGCGGCTCGACGCCGTCCAGTTCCACGCGGTACCCGTTCGCGACGAGGGTGACGCCGTGGTGATAGCAGTGGCCGACCCTCGGCGCATTCCCGACCTTGAGGCGATAATTCCGCGGCCGGCGCGGTTTGTGGCGGCCAGTGAACAGGCAGTCAGGCAGCGCATCGAGATCATGTATGCCGGTGAACGCGGCCGCCTGGGCGAGACGTTGATGCTGGACCGCAAGCTCCGGCGTGAGCAGCTGCGCAAGGCGCTTGACGAGCAGCAGAAGCTCGGCAACGTCAGGCCGCTGGGCGAGATCCTGATTGACCTTGGCTACGTCACGCAGACGGACGTGGACGAGGCTCTGAACAAGCAGCGCTCTGGTGGTGGCCGGCTGGAGGACACGCTGGTGCAGGCCGGCAAGATCAGTCCGGACATGCTGGCACGCAGCCTGGCGATGCAGCTCGGACACGAGTTCATCGAGGAAGGCAACGTGCGTGTCGACCCGTACGCGGTCTCGCTGGTGCCGGAGGCAACCGCCCGCCGTTACCAGGCGATGCCCATCCGCCTGGAGGACAACAGCCTGGTCGTGGCCATGAAGGATCCGCGGCACGTCTTCGCTCTGGACGATATCCATCTGATCACCGGCAAGGAAGTCATCCCGGCCGTGGCGGCCGAATCGACCCTGGTGCAGCTCATCAACCGCTTCTACCGCGGCGATGACGACATGGACGAGCTGGCGAGGGCAGTGCTGGAGGAAGTCGGCAGTGGCCAGCAGGAGCACGACGACAGCAGCGCAATCGACGACAACGCGCTGGTCAAAGTGGTCAACTCGATCATCCGCGAGGGCGTGCTGAACGACATCTCGGACATCCACGTGGAACCGAGGCCGGACGGCCTGCTGATCCGCGTGCGCAAGGACGGCACCCTGCGCGAGTACATGCGCATGGACCGCAAGGCCGCCAATGCCCTCGTGTCGCGCATCAAGATCATGGGCAACCTGGACATCGCCGAAAGGCGCCTGCCGCAGGACGGCCGCGTGCGCTTCAAGGACCGCAACCTGCAGGTGGACCTCCGCCTCTCGACGCTGCCCACGGTGTATGGCGAGAAGGCCGTGATGCGCATCCTCAAGAAGGCCTCGAGCATTCCGGAAATCGAGGACCTGGGCTTCGCCGACTACAACTACCAGCGCTTCATCGACGTGATCAAGAAGCCCTACGGCATGTTCCTGATAACCGGTCCCACCGGCTCCGGTAAGTCCTTCACCACCTTCTCCATCCTGAAGAGGCTGGCCGTGCCGGAAGTCAACGTGACCACCGTGGAAGACCCGGTGGAATACGAAATCCCCGGGATCAGCCAGACGCAGGTCAACGTGCGCGCCGGCCTGGACTTTGCACGCGCGCTGCGTTCCTTCCTGCGCCAGGACCCGGACATCATCATGGTCGGCGAGATCAGGGACCAGGAGACCGCCAAGATATCGGTCGAAGCGGCCCTCACCGGTCACCTTCTCATTGCCACCCTGCACACCAACGACGCCTCGGGTGCCCTGACCCGACTGGTCGAGATGGGCATCGAGCCCTTCAACGTGTCCGCGTCGCTCATCGGCGTGCTGGCCCAGCGGCTGGTGCGCAAGGTGTGCACCCACTGCCGGGTGGAATACACGCCCGACCCTGACGTCCTGCGGCGCATCGGCCTGAGCGAGGAGCAGATCCAGGGTCGCAAGCTCTTCCGGGGCGTCGGCTGCGAGAAATGCGGCGGTAGTGGCTACAACGGCCGCTTTGCCATCCACGAGCTGCTGGTCGTCGATGACGACATTGAGGGCGCGATCGTCCGTGACGCCTCGTCCATGGAGATAAAGGACCTGGCTGTAGAATCCGGCATGCGCACGCTGCGCGATGACGGTATCAACAAGGCATTCGAGGGCATAACCACCCTGGAGGAAGTGCTTGCCCGCACGGCCGATTGAGCCAGGGCAGGCGGCGAGCGGAAGAGGAGTGACATGGCGGACAACATGAAGCAGACCCAGATTCAGGCGGATATCGTCGAACTCCTGAAGCTGGCAATCGAACGCAATGCGTCAGACCTCCTGCTTACCGCGGGACTGCCTCCGATGCTGCGCATCCACGGCGAATGGCGTGCCACCGAGTACGACACCCTGCAGCCGAACCTGACGCGTCGGCTGATGTACTCGATGATGGACGAGAAGAAGCAGCGCGTGTTCGAGGAGAAGCTGGACCTTGACTTCAGCTTCAGCCTCTCGGGACACGGCCGCTTCCGCGTGAACGCCTTCGTGCAGCGCGGCTCGGTCGGCGGCGTCCTCAGGCTCATCTCCGAGGAGGTGGGCTCCTTCGCCAGCCTGGGTCTGCCCGGGGTGGTCGCTGACGTGGCCCGGCTGCCACGTGGCCTGGTCCTGGTGACCGGTCCGACCGGCTCGGGCAAGTCGACCACGCTGGCGACCATGCTGGACCTGATCAACCGCGAAAGCCACAAGCACATCGTCACCATCGAGGACCCGGTCGAGTTCTTCCACCCGCACCGCAGTTCCATAGTGAACCAGCGCGAGATCGGCGAGGATACCCTTTCGTTCGGTGCTGCGCTCCGCAGCGTGCTTCGCCAGGCGCCCGACGTCATCCTGGTCGGCGAGATGCGTGACCACGAGACGATCGGCGCGGCCGTGACCGCGGCCGAAACCGGGCACCTTGTCATGGGCACCCTGCACACCAACTCGGCTCCGGAAGCCATCGACCGCATCATCGACGTCTTCCCCGAGGTGCAGCAGGCCCAGGTTCGCGTGCAGCTTGCCAACAACCTGCAGGCCATACTCACCCAGCAGCTCGTGCCGCGCGCCGACGGTGAGGGCCGCGTGCTCGCCTATGAGTTCCTGCTGGCCACACCGGCCGTCCGCAACCTGATCCGCGAGGGCAAGAGCCACATGATCCTGACCCAGATGCAGATGGGCGGCAGCCTGGGCATGGTGACCATGGACGCTTGCCTGGCGGAACTGCACCTGCAGCGGGTGATCAGCTACGACATGGGCTTCTCGCGCGCCGTGGACGCCAAGGAGTACCAGCGCCTGGTGGAAACCGGCGGTGTCGGCGCCAGCCCGTCGGCAGGCGGCCAGGGTTACCAGCAGGCGGCGGCCGCCCCTGAGCGTCCCAGCGCCCGCCCCGGACCCGTGACGCCCGGCCGCGGTGGACGCGGGACCTGAACAGGTATATACTCGCCGGCATGCAGCAGGTACGTCGCAGACTCAAGCTGATCCAGGAACTCCTGCACCTGCACCTAGGAGTCCTCAGGGGAGCCGTCTGAACCGACTGCGCGGCAGTCACCATTTCATGTCCGAGCCCTCCCCCACCCTTGATTCCAGGAGTGGGGGAGTTTTCTATTGTTCATGCAGCAGCACCAAGGGAGTTCAAACAGAATGAGTCAACCGCAGAACCTGTTCAACAAGGTGTGGAACGAACACGCAGTCAGGACCCTGGATTCAGGCGTCACCCAGCTGTTCATCGGCACCCACCTGATCCACGAGGTCACGAGCCCGCAGGCTTTCGGCATGCTGCGCGACCTCGGCCTGAAGGTCAGGCGCCCGGACCGCACGTTCGCGACCGTCGACCACATCGTGCCCACTCACACCCGGCTTGAGCCCTACCAGGATCCGCTGGCGCAGGAGATGATCGAGGAACTCAGGCGCAACTGCGCCGAATGGGGCATCCGGTTCTTCGACGTCGGCAGCAGCCAGCAGGGCATCGTGCACATGG
>CAYMUK010000030.1:0-5937 GCA_964393655.1 uncultured bacterium
AGGCAACCCGTTCTTCACCACCGACACCACTGCCGTACTGCGTGCCCTGGAGATAGACGCCGACATGGTGCTCATGGCCAAAAACAATGTGGACGGCGTCTACAGCGAGGATCCGCGGGTTAACCCTGACGCGGTGCGCTACGACAGCCTCACCTACCTGGAGGTCCTGAACCAGGGGCTGCAGGTCATGGACGCCACGGCTGTCAGCCTGTGCATGGGCCGCAACATGCCAATAACCGTGTTTGACATTTTCGCGGAAGGCAACCTGAAGCGCCTGCTCGACGGCGAGCGCGTGGGCACACTGATCAGCGGCGGCAGCCCGGACTGAGCCTGTGGCGCAGCCTGCGCCACAGCTGAAGCGGTACACTCTTCACATGAGACAGCCCGGCGCTCAAGGCCCGGTGCAGTGGAGGTAGTCATGAAAACCGTGCTGAAGGAAACGCGCGAGCGCATGCAGAAGTCGATGGAGGCATTCGAGTCCAACATCGGCGGCATCCGCACCGGCAGGGCCAACCCTGTCCTGCTTAACCGCGTGAATGTCAACTATTACGGCGCCAGCACACCCCTTAACCAGCTGGCCAACATTTCCAGTCCCGATCCGCGCACACTGGTAATCACGCCATTCGACAAGTCCGCGGCGGGCGACGTGGAGAAGGCAATCCAGGAGAGCGACCTGGGGTTCAACCCCAGCAACCGTGGTGACGCCATCTACATCACCGTGCCGCCGCTCACGGACGAGCGCCGCCGGGACCTGGTGAAAGCCGTGAAGAACCTGGCCGAGGAAGCCCGCGTGGCGGTGCGGAACATCCGCCGTGACGCCAACGATGAGCTGAAGGAAATGGAAAAGGAAACGCTGATCAGCGAGGACGAGCTGCGCAGCGGCGAGAACGACGTCCAGAAAATCACTGACGAGTTCATCAAGCTTGTTGACCAGAGGGTGAAGGCCAAAGAAGAAGACATAATGGCCGTCTGAACATGACGCAGGCTGGCGCACGGCGGGGCTTCCCGTTCAGGCGGGTACTGTCCGGCATCCTGGCGGTGCTGGTGACCGCGCTGATACTCTGGGCGGGCCTGCCCCTGCTTGCGCCGGTCTGGCTGCTGCTGTGCCTGACCGCTCTGGCCGAATACAGCCGGCTGCTCAAGCTCCGCGGAATTCCCATCCGCATGCGCAGCCTGTGGGTCGCCACGCCGCTGACACTGCTGGCGGCACTGCCCGCCGAAATGCTCACCGCACTGGGCCTGCCGGCCGTGATCGGCGACGGCACCTCCTGGCGGGAGCTGCTCCTGATCCTGGTGGCGGTCTACCTGGTGGTGCTGGAGCTGATCCGCCCCAACCGCAACTCGCTCAACTGCGTGGTGTTCTCGCTGTTCGGCTACGTCTACATCCCCTGGCTGTTCAGCTTCATGATCACCCTGCGTTACGTACCCGACGCCACCACCGGCGTCTGGTACCTGGCGCTGCCGCTGCTGGCCGTGGTGGCGTCCGACGTGGGGGCATTCACCATCGGCTCGCTCTTCGGCCGCAACAAGCTGATTCCGGGAATCAGTCCCAACAAGACCGTTGAGGGCGCCATTGGCGGCCTGCTGTTCGCGGTGGTCTTCGTAAGCGGACTGCACTGGATCGCCAGCACCCTCTTCGACTTCAATGTGCACACAGGCAAGCTGCTGCTCTTCACCCTGGTGGTCGGCGCGGCCAGCCAGGCGGGCGACCTGTTCGAAAGCCTGCTCAAACGCTGGGTCGGCGTGAAGGATTCCGGCCGCTTCCTGCCCGGGCAGGGGGGCGTGCTTGACCGCATCGACTCCCACCTGTTCGCCGTGGCGTTCGCCTACCTGTTCATCACACTGTTCTCGCTCTGATGCGCAAGGCAGCTGGGCCAGTACCCGGCATGCGACCCGGCAGACTGGCGCTGCTGGCCGGCGTGCTGTCACTGGCATTCCTGGCCGCCTTCCACTTGTGGCCCCTGCTGGTGGTGCTGCAGCGCAGCTTCGCGGAACCCTCAGGCATCCTTGGCGTCCTCAGCGACCCCTGGTACCAGCGGCTCGCCGGCTTCACGCTCGGGCAGGCGCTCCTGTCCACGGCCCTGACCCTGCTCGTGGGCTTGCCGGCCGCGGTGCTGTTTGCCAACTGGTCATTCCCGGGCAAGCGCTTCCTGCGCAGCGCCTTCACCATCCCGTTCGTGATGCCGACGGTGGTTGCCGGCATGGGCTTCCTTGCCCTGCTGGGGCCCGAAGGGCTGCTGGGATTCGACCTGCGTGACACGTTCAGCCTCCTGCTCATCGCGCACGTGTTCTACAACTGTGCGCTGGTCATCAGGATCGTCGGTTCCTACCTGGAAGTTGTAGCGCCGCGCCTGAGCCAGGCGGCAGGCAGCCTGGGGGCCACCCCACTGCGAATCCTCTGGCGGGTCACCCTCCCACTGGCCCGGCCGGCAATCCTGGCGGCCGCCGCGCTCGTCTTCGTGCTCACCTTCACCTCCTTCGGCGTGATAGTCATCCTGGCGCCTTCCTACGCCACGATGGAGGTCGAGATCTACCGGCTGACCTCGCGCCTGCTCCAGCTGGAGGCGGCTGCCGTGCTAGTGATTGCCCAGCTGCTGATAGTCACGGTCTTCACCTGGCTGTACACCCGCTGGCAGGCCCGACTGGCTATGCCGGTGACTGGCGCGGAGCAGCCGCTGCCGCGCGCTGGCCCAAGGCAGTTGCTGCCCCTTGCGCTGGCCCTGCTGCCTGTGACCCTGCTGGTGCTGGCGCCCCTGCTGGCCCTCGTCGCGCAGACGCTCTGGCCTAAAGGGCCAGGTCTTCCCGGCCTGGAGGCGTTCCGGCAGCTGGCGGAGGCCCGGCCCAGCGCCATGTTTCCGGGTGCCCTCAGGGTCATCCTGAATTCCCTGTTTTTCGCCAGTACCAGCATGGTACTTGCCCTGCTGGCAGGCGGCTGCTTCGCCTACGCGGTTGTGCGTGGCGGATTGAGCTGGCTGGACAACCTGAGCCTGCTGCCCCTGGCAACCAGCGCCGTGACCCTGGGCTTCGGCTACCTTCTGGCCTACCCCGGCCTGGCCACCAGCCCCTGGGGCCTCGTGCTGGCGCACAGCCTGATCGGCTTCCCGTTCGTCACCAGGAGCATCCTGCCCGCGCTGCGCGGCATCCCGGAATCCCTGCCGCAGGCGGCGGCAACGCTGGGTGCCGGGGAGCCTTCCATACTCCGCCGCATCGAGCTGCCGCTGCTGAGGCCCGCACTGCTGGCCGCCAGCGCGTTCGCCTTCGCCATCTCACTGGGGGAGTTCGGCGCGTCACTCATAATCACCAGGCCGGAGTACGCCACCATCCCCGTTGCCATTTTCGACCGCCTGGGACGGCCGGGCGCAAGCAACTACGGGTCGGCACTGGCGCTGTCGCTGATACTCATGGGAATCACCGCGCTGGTGATGCTGCTGCTGGAGCGGTCCCCACGCACGGAAATCTGAGTGCATAACCGATAGACTGGGGGCCGATATGCGCCTAGTCTCCCCCAACTTCATCACCGAGGTCGTGGACCGCGATCTGGCCAGCGGCCGGCACAACCATGTGGTCACGCGCTTCCCGCCGGAGCCCAACGGCTACCTGCACATAGGCCATGCCAAGGCCATCCACCTGGACTTCGGTATCGCTCAGGACTATGGCGGCAGGACCTACCTGCGCATGGACGACACGAACCCGACCACTGAGGACATGGAGTTCGTGCAGGCCATCCTGGAGGATGTCCGCTGGCTCGGCTTCGATCCCGACAAGCTTACTTTCGCCTCGGACCGGTTCGAGGAGTTCTACCGTTTCGCACTCAAGCTCACCCGGGCCGGCAAGGCCTACGTGGACAGTCTGAACGAGGAGGAGATCCGCGAGTACCGTGGCAGCGTCAGCGAACCTGGTCGCTTGAGCCCGTACCGTGACCGGAGTGTGGAGGAGAACCTGGACCTGTTCCAGCGCATGCGGGCGGGCGAGTTCAAGGCCGGCGAACACGTGCTGCGCGCGAAGATTGACATGGCCAGCCCCAACATGCTGATGCGTGACCCGCTCCTCTACCGCATCCGCCACGCCCACCACTACCGCACAGGCGACGAATGGCCCATCTACCCGCTCTACGACTACGCGCACCCACTGACAGACGCACTGGAAGGCGTGACCCACAGCCTCTGCTCCCTGGAGTTCGACAACAACCGCGAGGTGTACGACTGGGTGGTCGAGAACACGGTTGGCGGTGCCGGAAGGCCCCACCAGTACGAGTTCTCGCGCCTGCAGCTCGACTACACCGTGCTGAGCAAACGGAAACTGATACAGCTGGTCCAGTCGGGCAGGGTCGGCGGTTGGGACGACCCGCGCCTGCCGACAATCGCCGGCTTGCGCCGCCGCGGCGTGACCCCTGAGGCAATCCGCGATTTCGCCAACCGCGTCGGCGTCACCAAGGTCAACACCCGCACGGACCCTGCGCTGCTGGAATACAGCATCCGCGAAGACCTGAACGACAAGGCACCACGCCTGCTGGCCGTCACCGAGCCGCTGCCCGTGACAATCAGCAATTTCAGTGGCGAACCGCTCGAACTCACAGCTCCTTACTGGCCCGCGGACGTGGGGCATGAGGGGACAAGGAACCTGCGCTTCGGCCCAGAGCTCCTGATCGAACGAACTGACTTCCGCGAGGATCCACCCAAGGGCTGGAAGCGGCTGTCGCCCGGCGAGGCGGTCCGGCTGCGCCACGGCCCGGTGATCCGCTGCGACAGTGTCGAACACGACGAGCAGGGCAACGTGGCCCGGCTCCTGTGCAGCTGGTGGCCGGACTCGGTCGGCAGCAATCCTGAGGGCGTGAAGGTGCGCGGTGCCATCCACTGGCTGGACGCCGGTTCCGCTCTTCCGGCCGAGTTTAGGCTGTACGACCGGCTGTTCACCGAGCGTGACCCGGATGCCTCCGGTGACTGGCTGGAGTCACTGAATCCGGATTCCCTGCAGGTCAGGCACGGCTTCGTCGAACCTGCTGCTGCCGAACCCGAGGTGGCAGAGCGCTTCCAGTTCGAGCGGCTGGGCTACTTCTGGCCCGATCCTGTTGATTCCGCTCCGGCTTCACTGGTGTTCAACCGCATCGTCACGCTCAAGGACTCATGGGCGCGGCAGGAGGCTCGTGACGCCGGCACGCAGCCCAAAGGGCGCCGGCCCGCCAAGACGGGCAGGCCCGCCGCCAGCGAGCCTGAACCGGTCCGTGAGCACGACCGGGCCACGCTCGACCTCGCCAGGGAGTACGGCATCGATGCCGATGTTGCAGCGGTACTCCTGGGCAACCCGGACCTGAAACAGTACTTCCAGCAGGCGGTTTCGGTGCTGCCGGGGCAGGACACGGAGCTGGCCAACTGGGTGGTGAACGAGATCCTGCGCGAGAGCAAGGGCGGGTCCGCCCTGGAGCTGCCTCTGAAGCCGGCTGGCCTGGCCGAACTCGTTTCGCTGGTGGGTGACGGCAGCATTTCCACCCGGACGGCCAAGGAGCTCTTCGCCGAGGTCGTCAGCTCGGGCCAGTCACCGGCCGTGCTCGTCCGGGAACGGGGCCTTGGCCAGGTGAGCGACGAGGCGGAACTGCGCAGGCAGGTTGACGCCGTGCTTGCAGCGCATCCTGCGCAGCTCGCGGCGTGGCAGGGTGGAAAGACCGGCCTTGCCGGCTTTTTCGTGGGCCAGCTAATGAAGGAGACCGGGGGTCGGGCCAATCCGCAACTGGCAAAGCAGCTGGTTGACGAGGCGCTGACAAACAGCCTTCAGGACTGAATTGGGACTTTTGTAGCTGTCAATAAGTAAAGTTCCGGCACAATAATGGGGTGTATCAAGAAGGGATCCGCCAATGACCAGGACTGTTTACTACGAAGAACCCGCAATCAGCCGCTTCCTGTTCGCTTCCCCCTACATGGCTCCATTCTGGACGGTCCTGCG
>CAYMUK010000030.1:6037-17192 GCA_964393655.1 uncultured bacterium
GGCGGCTACTGGGGTCTTGACTACTGGGTCCTGCCCTGGCTGGGTGCCCCCAGGGGCCGGTCGATGGAGCAGTCAGGCGTAAGGACGACCCCAAGCCGCACGTAGGCTCCACGGGTCCGGATACCGCGTGTCCTTATTGTTCCTGAAAAATCACTGCTGAAGCTTAAAAAGCAGAAAGCCCGGCATGACTGCCGGGCTTTTCGCTTGAATTCGTTGTGGAAGGTCAGGCGTTCATCTGCCCGACCGGCTTGCTTGGATCAGTAACGCTCGCGACGCGGGGCGCCGTAGTCGCCGTAACCACCACGGTCTTCGTCGCGCTGCGGGGCAGCGTTGGTGACGAGCACGTTACGAGCCTGGGGGCCCTTCTGACCCTCGCCAACCTCGAACTCGACTTCGTCGCCTTCATTCAGGTTGCGGAAGCCGTCACCCGAGATGGCTGAGAAGTGCACGAACAGATCGGCGCCTCCATCATCCTGGGCAATGAATCCATAACCTTTTTCTCCGCTGAACCACTTGACTTTACCTGTAGGCATTCTCTTTCCTATCCACCTGCTTGGCTTGAACCAGCAGGCACTACAAACTTCCGGATTGCTCCGGTGTCCTGACAGCGCCGTATGCGATTGTCCGAACCTCGCTAAGTCTACACCACGGACACCGGTCGCAAGTGGTATCCCACGTCACTATGTCTGCGCTTCCAGCCGGTCGAGCGCCGCCTGCAGATCGGCGGCCGGCACCTCGCTGATTGAGCCGGAACGCAACCACACCAGCCGGACCGTTGGCTCCACCTTCAGGACCTGCCGCACCGCCAGCCAGTAGATGGCGAGCTGACCCAGGTACAGCTCCGGCCTGACGCTGCCGTCGGTCTTGTAGTCGTCCAGGAACCACTCGCCGTCCGCCTGATAGAGCCGGTCCATGGTGCCCTGCCAGACAGTGCCGGCGAACGGCAGAACCACGGGGAGTTCGGCCTCGTCGCGCTCCCTGCGGGCAAGCGGCGGCAGCACGGGACCGAGCAGCCGCTCGTACCCGGCCAGCAGCCTCACGACCTGGTCAACGATATCCAGCCGCTCGGAAGCAGAAAAAGAGAACATGACCTCCTGGGCCAGCAGGTCCTCCACCAGGCTCGGATCGTCTGACTGCCAGTTCAGTGCGATGCCGGCGTGGAGCAGCGTTCCAATGGCGGCAGCGCGCGTGACTACGGTGTCCGTCTCCTGCAGCTCGCCCTGGATCTTCAGCTGCTCCGGTTCAGTCTGCGGTTCAGCTGCAGCGTCCCTTTCATCACCCGGCTCACCGCGCAGGCTGGACGGACTCATTACCGGCTGGAAGGCGCCATGCTCGAACACGCTGAGTGACCACGGGGCACGCTCGCGCAGCGGCACTTCACGGCGACTCTCCGGCAGCGGCCTGGCGGCACCGGTGTCGAATGCGTACGTGCTCACCCTCACAAAGGCCGGCGGCTCGGCCGCATCCGGGCCCAGCTCCAGCTCCCTGAGCAGCTGCGCCCAGCCCGTGCCGGTTCCACCCTTGAGGCTGCCGGTGAGTATGAGCCTGTCGCGCGGCCTGCTCACCGCCACGTAAAACTGCCGGTACTGCTCCAGCTGGTCCCGCTCCTGCTGCTCCCGGGCCAGTTGGTCATGGAGTGCGCTGCCGGGCAGGGCCACTGCGCCATCCGCGCGCCGGATCAGCAGCCCGGGGAGGTCTCTGCGCGCGCCGCGGCCGGTATCGAACACGGCGGTGAGCGGCCACTCCAGGCCCTTGGCGTAATGGACGGTCACCAGGCTCACCCCGCCGCCCGATTCCGGCACTTCCGCGATCTGCGAGTTGGCGTGGCGGTCAATCTCGGCCAGCAGCAGCTCCAGGTCAACAGGCGGTCTCCGGGCCACGCGCAGCAACAGTGCGTCCAGGTTGGCGCGCTGCCGGGAGCCCAACCAGTCACCGATGGGCCTGCCCCGGGCGAGTGGCTCGCGCAGCACGCCCTTGAGGGCAGTCAGCGGGGGTTCGAGAACCAGCTCACGAAGCCTGGTAAGTGCTGCCGCCACGGTGTGGTCCACGGCGGCCAGCGCCTCCAGCCTGTCGGGAGCGCGCAGCACTTCCTGCGTTTCCGCCAGGCTCAGTTGCGCGAAGGGCGAGCGCAGCCAGGCGGCAAAGGCCGGTCCGCTGGCGGAGACCCCGGATTTCAGGGCGGAGGCGACATCGCGGATCTCGAGTCGCTGGAAGAAACCCCGGCCCCGGCCGATCACCGCTGGTATGCCGGCAGCAAGCAGTGCCCTGTGCGCGATCTCAAGCGACGCGTGGGTGCGTGCCAGCACCGCCATGTCCTCCCACGCAGTACCTGAGTCATGGGCGTCCTGGAGCAGGCCGGCCAGCAGGCGGGCCTCCTGGTTGCGCAGCTGCGCGATGCCGGCGCGGCCGGACACCCAGTGGACCTCCACACTTCCCGTGACGTTGGCCTGGTCGCCGGCGGAGCTGACTGTCGGAGCCTCCTCAACCGAGAATCCGAGCTGGCGCTCCCCCATCAGCCGGGTGGCGTGATTAAGGAAACGCGTGACACCGGTCGCGTGCCGGCGGGTCTCACGCAGATCCTCAAGCCGCTCACCTTCAGCCAGGGCGGCACGGAAGACCTCCACGTCGGCGTCGCGGAAAGCGTAGATGGACTGTTTGGGGTCGCCTACCGCCTCCACCTGCATGCCGGCGCGGGTGAGGGCCCGGAAGAAACTGCCCTGCAGCGGGTTCACGTCCTGGAATTCGTCCAGCAGTACGTGGGTGTGACGGCTGCTGATGCGTCTGAGTGCCCCCGGCAGCCCGAGCAGGCGCATGGCCTGGCGCTCGACGTCTGCGGGGCCCAGCAGACGGGAGGCGAGCCGCTGGTTGTAGGCTTGCAGTGCAGGTTCGTACAGCTCCAGCAGACCGGCCGCCTTGTCATCACCCGCGCTGAAACTGGTCACCAGCGAGCGCCGGTCAAAAAGGTTCAGGGCCAGGTCCAGCTGGGCGGAATCTAGCTCCCGGCCGGCGACGAGCGACTGGCTGCGGAACTCCTCCTCGAAATACTGCCGGGCATCGTGCTCATCCATCAGCTGGAACTCCGGATCCAGTCCGACCTGCGGCGCGACCAGCCGCAGGAAGCGGATCATCAGGCCGCTGATGGTTGACAGCAGGGCTCCCGGCAGCTCGCGCTGAGCCTCCAGGTAGGCGGGTCGCAGCTCTTCCTGCAGGTGCACCAGGTCCAGGTAGCTGCCTGTAGCAAGCAGTTCGGTGATTCCGCTGTCCACCCGCTGCCTGAGTTCCTCGGCCGAGGCGCGGGTGAAGGTGGCCCCGGCAATGCGTCTGAGCGGCGTGCCCGACCCGATCAGCTCCAGGTAGCGTGCCACCAGGATTGTCGTCTTGCCTGTGCCGGCGGAGGCGACGCGGACGCGCAGGCTGCCCGCCATCAGCGCTGGCCCTTGCGGCACATGTCGGCAACCCGGCAGAAACGGCACTGGCGGTACCCGGGAATGGGCGTCACGTCCCCGGCGAGCAGTTTCTCCAGGTGGCCATCAAGTTGCCCCAGGTCCCTCCTGAGCCAGCGCTCCCTGAGCGTCTGCCCGCCGGGAGTTCCCGCCTCGACCGGAGCTGCCAGTAGCGGCCAGGCGTACAGGCGCACCTTCTCAACCGGCCGCTTTGCATGCTCCAGCAGGTAGGAGGCCAGCCAGCGTTCAGGGGTGCGGGAACTGAGGAGCTTCAGAGCCTCGTCACTGTCCTGTGCCTCGGCCGGTCCGCAGAAACGGAAGATGCTCACCACGCCGTCCAGGCGGCCAGAGGCATCGACCCTTGCCTGGAGTTCGCCGCCCTGGGGCAGACGAAGTCCGTAGTGAAGCGAGGTCAGCAGCCCTGCGTGCTCCTGCAGCCAGGCTGCCGCCCAGGGATGGCGCGCGGCGAGGGCGTCCAGGCCGTCTCCGTCCAGCCTGCCTGCCCGCGTGAGCTCCCGGCGCAACCGCTGCCAGTCCGTCAGGTCCGGTGCCGGCAGGTCGCCAGTCTGTTCCAGAAGTTCCTCGCTCCACGACCGGTGGGGGCATTCGCCGTAGCGCATGAGCCACCTGACCTCCGGTGCGGGCAGGCTGACCAGGGAAGGTTCAAGCTGGTGGTCAAGCCGGGGGACCGTTCCCTGTTCCAGTTCAAAGCGGTTGCCGGCCGGCTGGATCGGCAATTCCGCTGACTGCGCGGCGCTGATCAGCTCAAGCTGTGGAGTGTTCTGCCCGCCCTGTGATGACTCGGCATAAGTTATGACCAGCTCGTCCGCCAGTTCAAGCAGTTCAGCCAGGACCAGTGTCTCGCTGCCACGGAAACGGCGCGGCAGGGCGTCTGGCGCATCCTCACCACGCAGCTCCTCAGGCAGGAAATAGTCCTCGAGCCCGTCCTGAAGGTAGGCTCCGCTCGTGGCGGCGGCCAGCCAGGCCTTGCGGTAGTGGCGGCCACTGGTTAGGCCCGGGGCCATGAGCGCCACGCCGGCCTTCTCCCGCAGTGGGAGTCTGGTTTCCTCCAGCAGTGCAGCCCACCAGGCACGGAAGGAGTCGCCTGCACCCAGCTGCACTGCCTCCCGGGCGCGCTGCAGTGCCTGGGCGCGGAAGGCGTGCGCGTCGAACCCATCTGCACTGCGGCCAGGCAGGATTTCCGTGATCACCAGATCCAGCAGCGTCTCTGCCCAGGCCAGTCCGGGTGTTTCGGTGGCCAGACGCGACAGCCAGAAGCGGAGGCTGTCCTCAAGCCGCACCGGCTCGACAGGATCCGCATCAGTACTGGACTGGGAACCGGACGACATGTCGGCAGCCCCGGCTTCTGCCGCCGCCTCGGCTGCCTCGCGGTCGAGCCGGGCCGCCAGTTTCAGCAGGGCTGCCTCGCCGCTGATCCTTCGCTCCAGGGCTTCGGACGCCAGCCGCTCCAGTCCAGGCAGGGCCAGCAGTGCCGACGGGCTGGCGAAGTCGCTGATGCCAATGAGTTCCAGCAGCGTCCTCCCGGCAGGGCTCTCCGCCATGGTCACGGGCACCTCCGGCATCAGGGGCACGGCGTATTCCTCTGCCAGCACCTGGTAGGCGCGCAGTTCACCCGCCGGAACCACCAGCGCGAGATCGTTCACGTCCGCGCCGGTCGCCAGCTCCTGCTTGATTGCGCGCAGGACCCAGCGCGCTTCCTCCACCTCGTTGGGCGCAAGGTAGCGTTTGGGCCGGGCGCTGCGCTCCAGGGTTTCAACCACCCGCTGCTGACCATGCTCCAGCTGCTCAGGAATCAGGGGCAGGCTGACGTGCACGTCCACGCTGGTGGCCAGCTCCGCGTAAAGTTCGGCCGTCATGGGCAGCAGCTCGCGATAACCGGCCACCAAAATTACGTCCGCACCGGGATCCGCCTGCCGGCTGCGTGCCAGCAGCAGTGCCTGGGCGCGGTAGTCGTCGTAATCCCAGGCGTCGCCCTTCAGGCGCTCGTAACGGTCATGGACTGCTGCGAGACGCTCTGACTCACTGTCGAATGCCAGCCTGGCACTGTCCGCAGCCGAGAGGCCGTGCCGTTTGAGTTCAGCGATGCCGGCCGCGAACAGCCGCGCCTCACCTGGCATCGGCACCGACTGCTGGACCTCGGCGAGGGCGGCCCCCACCAGCGCCAGCCGTTCGGTACCAACCCGCAGGGGCCGCAGCATGCGCGCCCGGGAGAGCAGGCGGTAGCACAGCTGCTGTTCGCTGACGAACTCGAAGCCGATCACGCCGCCGTCAGCCACCATGCTCTGGAGCACGGAATTCCGCTGGGTAGGCAGGCCCACCCACAGGACACGCCGCCCGCGATCACAGTGGTCGCGGGCGCTTGCCAGCAGGCTGGAAGTCGCGTCCCAGCCGTGGGTACCGGTCAGCGTGAAGAGTGACACAGCCTGAGTGTACCGCAGTTGTTAAGTGTGTCCGGGAAGCTGGCTTGCCAGTGCTCCCGGGTCCTGTACGGGCAAGCGGCAGGCCCGGTCCAGGCACAGGTAGGCTGTCGGTTCACCGTTCAGAGCGCTCCGGCCTTGCAGGAGTCCGGCGTAATCCGAGCCGGCCGATTCGTGCAGCAGCAGCGCGTGGGGCAGGTGACGCGTCCCGATTTCGGCTGCCAGCGCCTTGAGCGCTGCGTCTTCGCGGTTGCCGAACAGCACCACCTCCAGGGCCGGTGCCAGCAGTTCATCGCTGGCCGCCAGGCTGCTGCCCAGCAGAGTCGGCTGGCTGGCAGCATTGGCGGCAGCAGTCTGCAACGTGGCCTCCGCCAGCTGGAGCATGCCGCTGTCTTCCCGGAGCCTGCCAAGCCTGAGGAGCAGCCTCGCGGCCTCGGCAGTGTCGGCCGGGGCGCCCGAATCCGCCAGTTCGCGCGGCCTGAGCAGCAGTGCCTCACCTGTGCCCGCGGTGCTGTAGAGACCGCCTCCTTCGCTGTAGTCGCTGACTATCCGCTCCGCCGCCGTGCTGGCCGCCTGCAGGTAACGGGGGTCCAGAGTCGCCTGGTAAAGCCCCAGCAGCCCGTTGCCCAGGAACGCCAGGTCCTCGAGCAGCAGTGGCGTGTTGACCGACGCTGTGTGCCGGAGCTCCCCAGATGCCAGTGGCCCCAGGAAAACCCCGGCCGCCTCTGCAGCTGCCGTGACCAGACGAGGGTCGCCCAGCAGCCGGCCGGCCAGCGCCAGGTTCTCGATCACGAGGCCGTTCCACGACGTCAGTATCTTGTCGTCCAGGTCGGGTTGGGGACGCCGCTGCCTGGTGGCAAGGAGCCGACCCCGGGCAGCTTCCAGGCGGGGGTCGCCGGGAGTCGCCCAGGCCGCTGGCGAGAGCGTCAGTATGTTCCGGCCTTCGAAGTTGCCCGCCTCCGTAACGCCGTAGGCAGCCGCGGCGTACGCCGCCAGTTGCCCGTCGCCCAGTGCGGCCATGAAGTCCGCGTGCTCCCACAGGTAGAACTCGCCTTCCTTGCCTTCGCTTTCGGCGGAGCGGGCCGCCATGAAGGTGCCGTCCGCGGCCCGAATGTCACTGAGCAGCCAGTCTGCGCTCAGCTGCGCCGCCTGCAGGAAACCGGAATCGCGGCTGAGCGTGAATGCAACAGCGGTCAGACCCAGGAACTGGGCGCTGTCGAACAACATCTTCTCGAAGTGCGGCACCAGCCATCCGGCATCAACCGTGTAGCGCGAGAGGCCGCCACCAAGCTGGTCGAAGATCCCGCCAGTCGCCATCTTCCTGAGCGTGAGCAGTGCGGCGTCACGCGCCTCCGGCTCCGGGCGGGCCAGCAGGAAGCGGAGCACGGAGTGCGGCGGGAACTTGGGCGCGCCGCCAAAGCCGCCATTCGCCCCGTCCAGCTGATCCAGCAGACCGGCTACCGCCTGGGCAGGCAGCTCCTTGCCCAGGGCACCGCGTCTCAGCCCCGCTGTCACCTGTTGCTGCAGGTGCCGGCTCAATTCGGCAGCGGTCGCGGTGACTTCTGCGCCGTTATCGTTCCAGGCGCGCGTGACCGCCTGCAGGATGTCCCGGAAAGCCGGCAGCCCATGGCGGGGTTCGGGCGGCCAGTACGTGCCGGCGAAGAACGGTTCGCCTGCCGGGGTCAGCAGCGCCGTCAGCGGCCAGCCCCCGGAGCCCGTCAGCGCCTGCAGCGCCGCCATGTAGATGGCGTCAACGTCCGGCCGCTCCTCGCGGTCGACCTTCACGTTCACGAAGTTGGCGTTCATGAAAGCCGCCACCCCGGGATCGCTGAAGCTTTCGCGCGCCATCACGTGACACCAGTGGCAGGCGCTATAGCCGATGGACAACAGGACGGGGCGCTGAAGTTCCCGTGCCAAACGGAATGCTTCTGCGCCCCATGGGTGCCAGTCAACCGGATTGTCTGCGTGCTGCAGCAGGTAGGGACTGGACTCGGATGCCAGCAGGTTGGCCATGCCGGCAGGCTAGCAGCCTGCCGGCGTCCTGCAAAGTGTCTGGCTTACTCGGCTTCTTCCGCGTCGTCGCCGGTCGGGTCCTGCTCCTGCGACTCTTCGGCCGGAGCGTCCTGGACGGCAGGCTCGGTTTCCGCTGCGAGCAGCTCCGGACGGGTCTCGATCTCGGCTACGTCCACGAGCGCGGCAATGATGTCTGCGATCCGTTCATTGGCGATGGCGATCTCGGCCTGCTCGCGGTAAGCCTCGAAGTCAGCCTCCCCTGCGGGGATGCGGCTGTTCACTAAGATCACGTGCTGGCCGAACTGCGATTCCACGGGGCCGACGACGTCGCCTTCCTCCGCTCCGAAGGCGGCTTCCTCGAATGGTGCGACCATCATGCCGCGCCCGAAGCAACCGAGTTCGCCGCCCGCCTGGCCGGAGCCCGGATCGGTGCTGTGCTCACGCGCCAGTTCGGCGAAGTCCGCACCGGCCTCGATCTCCTGAAGGAGGCCCTCGGCCACTTCGAGGTCGTCAACCAGGATGTGGGCGGCGCAGACCTGCTCGCCACTGGCGAACTGGGCGGAATTCTCATCCCACCAGGCGCTCAGCTCTTCCTCGCTGAATTCCATCTGCTCGAACATGCTGTCCAGGTAACGCTGGATGGTCTCGGTTTCCCGCACGAGGACCGCGAGCTGTTCGACGCTGCTGAAGCCGGCGCTGGCGAGAACGGCTCCCAGTTCCTCTTCGGGGATGCCAGCGAGTGAGGCTGCGACCTGCTCGTCAACCTCCTCGTCGGTAACGACGATTCCCTGGCGCTCCGCCTCGTTCAGCAGGGCCAGGTCGCTGGCAAGCTGGTCCAGGTATTCGGGCTTGAGGCCCTCAAGCTGGCCGCGCAGGTCTTCACTCATGGGCATGCCCATGCTTGCCACCAGACCGCGGATGGCGATCTCGAAGCGTTCATTGAACCCGCTCAGGGTCTCGGTGCGGCCATCGACGTTGACGATGACGGGATCGTCATCCTGCGCCAGGGCACTCCCCGCGAACATGGCGAGAACGGCAACTGCGGTTGTAAGCAGCCGCCGAAGTTTCGGTCGGTCAGGATTGCTGCTACGAATATTCACTAGGGGACCTTAACACCGGTTGAATGAGAATCCCCGACCAGGCCTTCCAGTTTCCTGTAGAGCTCGAGTTGCTCCTCGCCGGCGTTCTCAGGCACGGTGATACGGACTTCAGCCAGTTCATCACCGCGCCCCCCGTCCTTCCTGGGCCAGCCCTGACCGCGGAGCCTGAGCACCCTGCCTCCGCGGGTACCCGCCGGGATGGCCATGATCACATCGCCTGACAGGGTTGGCACGGTCACGTTGCCACCAAGCACCGCCCGGTAGTCGGGCACGTTCACCTGCACGCGTACGTTGTCACCAACCAGGGTGAAGACCGGATGCGCGGCCAGGCGGAGCCGCAGGATCAGGTCGCCGCCACCCGGCGCCTGACCGCGCAGCCGCAGGCGATTGCCGCTGCGGCTGCCGGCAGGGATGTTGACTGTCAGGCGGCTGCCGTCTATCGCGAAGGTGGTCTCGCCGCCGCGGAAGGCCGTGAGCAGGTCGATCTCCAGCTCGGCTTCCACGTTGCGCGGCACATTACGCGGCCGTTCGAAGCCGGTGAAATCCTGCCGCTGCCCGCCCGTCTGGAAGCTGGCGCCGCTGAAGCCGCTGCCGGCGAAGGCTCCTCCGAACAGGCTCTGGAAGAAGTCGCTGAAGCCTCCCAGGTCCTCGGGATTCACTCCCTGGAAGCCAGCGCCGGCCGCTGCCCCGCCGAAGCCGGCTGGAGGACCCTCGCTGCCGTACTGGTCGTAGAAGCGGCGTTTCTCTTCGTCGTTGAGTACCGTGTAGGCCTCGTTGATTTCCTTGAAGCGCTCCTCGGCCGACGGGTCGTCCGGGTTGCGGTCGGGATGGTTGGCAGCAGCCAGCTTGCGGAAGGCTGCCCGGATGTCCTTCTGGGTCGCCGTCTTAGGTACATTCAGGACCTTGTAGTAGTCCTTGTATGCAGCCACTTGTCCTTACCTCCCGTCAGTCAGCAGCCTGGGCTCAGTCGTTGTAGACAACCACCGAGGCGGGCCTGATGAGCCTGTCACCCTGGCTGAAACCCACCGTGACCACCTGGGCGATGGTGCCTGGCTCCTGTCCTTCCCCGGCCGGCAGGGCGCTAATGGCCTCGTGCAGTTCAGGGTCGAACCGCTCGCCCTGTGCACCCAGCCTTTCCACCCCGAGCCTGCCCAGGTCGGCTTCCAGGTTCTCCAGCACCAGGCGCACACCATCCGCTATCGCCGCACCCAGTCCTTCGCCAGTAATCTGCAGCGCGCGCTCCAGGTCGTCGAACACCCGCAGGACGGTCGTAAGGGCCGCGTCCAAACCGCTGGCGCGGGCCCGGTCGAGTTCCTGGGCTGTGCGCTTCCGGTAATTATCCAGCTCCGCGCGACTCCGCAGGAACTTGTCCCTGAAGTCATCACTTGTCTGGCGGAGCACCTCGATCTTCCCCTGCGCGGCCTCAAGTTCGCTGCGCAGGACGTCGGCCTCGGTCTCGGGAGCCGGAGTCACGTCGTTCTCCCCGGCTGCTGATTCCTCCGTATGGTCCTGCTCGAATTCCCTGTCAATCTCATCCATTCCAGTTCTCTCCCGTCACAGCAGTTCAGTCGTGGGCCGCCAACCCACCGGCAGCGCTGAGGCTGCCGGGCGGGAAGGCGGCCACATTCAGGCCTCTGTCAGTTGGCGGGCTTGAAGTCGGCGTCGATGACATCCTCGTCATCGTCCTGGGCTGCGCTGCCCTGGGCGTCACCCTCCGGCTGCTGCCCGCCCTCCTGGGCGCCTGCGGAACGGGCGGCCAGGAGCTGCTGGAATTCCTGGAGTTTGGTTCCAAGTTCCTGCGACTGCGTGTCCAGGTCGGCCTTCGTGGGGTTGCCGTCCAGTGACTGCTGGGCAGCGTCCACGGCAGCCTGCAGGTCCGCCTTGGCGTCCTCGGGTGCGTCCGTGGCCTCGGAGATGGCGTTTGCTGCCTGGGAGCGGATGGAATCAAGCTGGTTGCGTGCGTCCGCCAGTTCACGGGCGACGCGGTCCTGCTCGGCGTTGGCCTCGGCGTCCTTCACCATGCGCTCCACTTCGTCCTCGCTGAGGGTGGTGGTGTTCTGGATGGTGATGGAGGCTTCCTTGCCTGTCGACTTCTCGCGGGCGGTGACGTTCAGGATGCCGTTGGCGTCGATGTCGTAGGTGATCTCGATCTGCGGCATGC
>CAYMUK010000031.1:0-6182 GCA_964393655.1 uncultured bacterium
TAACAGGGTGAACATTCCGTAACCACGACGCTCGTAATTGTCGGCGGTGACTTCAAGCCAACGAACGCACTCATCCATCGTGATCGGCGTGCCGTTACCAACCCAGCGCATGGCAACCGCGTCCGAATAGATTTCATGGAGACGCTGCAGATCCTGCGGCAGCCACCGGCGGCAAAGCAGGCGCCGCGAACGGAAGATTTCGGTGGGCATGCCGGAGCCTCCTGGGTTATAGCGTACTCGCGTCATTGTGCTTGCAGGGTGCGGTTCGTTTATCAGACGCCAACAGCGACCAACGGCCAAGGCGTTGTCGTGGCACGCTCGTGCAGGCGGCATGCACAATGCTGAGGTACGGGCACCCGGAATCCGGGCCCGGGCGTAGACTGAATACCTCATGACTTCAGTAATATTCCGGGCGGCGACCGCACCAGCGCAAAGTAAATAGACCGGAGGTCAGCAATGTTCACCAAGATCCTGCTCCCGACAGACTTCTCACCTAGCGCCGACGCGGCGCTGCAACTCGCCAGGCGCAATTTCCCCGACGCCAGTCGCTACCTGCTCCACGTAATTGACCCCAAACGGATAGCAAGCGAACTCCGCTCAACCGTATCCGCAGGAGAAGAACGCATAGCAATGGAACACAAAATGCTGGAGCAACTGACTGCCCTGAGTACACCCGGCGAGAAATGCATCGTCAGCGTAGGAAGCGCCGTCGAGACTATCCTTGACCATGCCAACAGCCTTAACGCTGACCTGATCGTAATGGGAACCCACGGCCGCACCGGCCTTGCACACTTCCTGAACGGCAGCGTCGCCGAACGGGTCGTGCGTTACGCCGAAAGACCGGTTCTGATAGAACACGAACAACAGGAATAGGCCCAAAATTCACTTCGCGACTCCCGCTGGCCTGATTGATTCGTCTGCGAGCGGAATGTTGGCCTTAATCGCCTGAACCAGCTTCCGGCTGATCTCGCCGACGGCGTCACGCACCTCACGCCACACATCCAGCACGTGCCCGGATGGATCCCGGAACGAGACGTGCAGCCTGGTGGTTCTTGCGGGGTAAATCGGGCAGGCTTCATTCGCGTCATCACAGACAGTCAGCACCACATCAAAGTTCCTGGAATCAGGCAAATCCGCGAGCGCCTTGGACGTGTGACCGCTGATATCGATATCGACCTCCTGCATGACCTCAACGGCTTCGGGTTTCACGCGGGTTGCCTCAGTGCCCGCTGAATGGACGTCGGCGTTCAGGCCGGCGCTGCGCGCATGGTGCCGCAGCCAGCCTTCCGCCATCTGGCTGCGGGCGCTGTTATGGGTACAGAGGACCAGGATTCTCATCGGGTGACTCCTTCAAAGTGTTCAGCACTCCGGACTGCCGCCCCGTCATGCGGGTTCCGACTGTTTCCGCACCGGGACATTCTCGGCCGCCGTCGCCATCAGGTCGAGCTGTGATGCCAAGTGCCTGAGCGCCTGCGGCACCAGTTCGTAATAAACCCAAGTCCCCCGACGCTCAGCCGTCACCACGCCGGCAGCAACCAACTGCTTCATATGGTGACTGACAGTGGGCTGACTCAGACCCAGGAAGGCTTCAAGGTCACAGCCGCACACACCATCCTCGCGACTGCAGCAACCGAGAAGCGGATCAGCCAGAAACTGGACAATCCTGAACCGGGTAGAGTCACCAATGAGTTTGAGCTTGTCCGCAGAATCAGTCATTACATTGATGATAGCGAATGTCATTGACGGACGCCAATCTCATAATTGCACCGCAAGCAGCCCGGGGTAAACCGGCAACAGCACGAGTGAGCACTCAGGAACCGGCGCCTTCGTACCTGGCGAGCCCCCTGTGCCAGACGAACAACCCGATGCTGAACACCGCCAGACCGACCGGCAACGTCAGCCAGCCAAGCCAGGCCAGTTCCGGGCGAAGTACCCCCGTAACGGGAATGAATGCCACAAACGCGTACGGCAGGATGAAGACCAGGATGAAACGCACCACGGCCGGATAAACATTCAGCGGGTACCTGCCGAAATTGATGGTGTTGTAGGCAATCGGAAAGAAGCCTGAACCCCGGTCCTGCGTCCAGAACGTGGTGCTGGCTGTCGTGATGAACACGCCGCCATACACAAGCCATGCACCCAAGGCCGCACTGATGAGCGCCAGTACCGTTGCAGGCGTCCAGATGAACTCCAGGCGACCGGACGCGATCGCCATGACAACCACGCCCAGCACCACACCGTTGAGCGCCTGGGGGCGGATCAGCTCCAGCTGCACTTGCAGCAGACTGTTCATTGGCCTCGTCAGCACCCGGTCCAGTTCGCCGCCAACCACGTACCTGCCACCCACGGATGACAGCGCAGCGAACGAGGCGTTGAACAGCGCGAACGGGATCAGGAAAAACCCGTAAATCAGCAGAACCTCATTGAAATTCCAGCCACCCAATGCCTGCACGCGCGTGAAGACGACCGCAATGAAAACCAGGTCGACTGCCTGCAGCAGCAAGTCACTGCCAACCTGCACCAGAAAATCAGCGCGATAACTCAGCTGGGTCTTTGCCAGCATCGCGATATAGGCCCAGACAAGGCCGAGTTGCCTGAGCACCTCAGCCGCCCTGCACGGTCAGGTGCGACGCCGCACGCCGCCAGAGCAACCACACCAAAGGCAGCAGAATTGCCAGCCACAACAACTGCAGGGCCAGTCCCTGAAGCACCGGAGTTGTTCCCAGGTACATGGAAACGGGCGTGTACGTGACCGCCTGAAACGGCAGAAAGGCAAGAAGCGTCTGGGCCCAACCGGGATAGAACGACAGGGGCAACAGAACACCGCCGAACAGGTCCATCATTGCGTTCTTGGCACGCTGGATTCCAACCGTGTGCTCTGTGAACACAGCCGTAATGCCGACCAGCAGATTGATACAGGAGTAAATGCCGAAAGCCAGGACGGCACCGCCCAGGAAACCAGCTGCGCCAGGCAAACTGACCGGAGCCTGAACCGGGTACACGAGCGTCACGACCAGGGCAGCCGGCACCGTGAAGATGAATGCGCGCGTGAGCGCCTCACCGGCAGCGGTCGCCAACTTCGAAGCCGGATAGTCAACAGGCCGCAAAAGCGCCAGGGCAATATCACCCTGACGCACGTCCTGAGTGATGCCACGGTCCAGGGTGTTGGTGTACATCGAGCGCAGAATCCAGGCCACCGCCACGTAAGTCAGCGCCTGGCCGATATCAAGCCCACCAATCTCACCCGGATTCTCCGCATAGATGGCGCGGAAAATGGCAGCATAAACACTGACGTAGATGAAATACGCGAAGATGCCCATGACAAACCTGGCACGGTTGGCCAGCAGGTCGCTGAAACGGGCACGAGCGAACGCGTAATAAATTGCCAGGTCAGGCACGCTCGCTCCGCTCGTACAGCTCACGCAGCACGTCTTCAATACTCGCTTCCCGCAGCTGCAGGTCCTCGACATGCACAGCGGACATGGAGCGCTGAACCAGCGAAGCGGTACTGATCAGGCGCGTGTCATAAGTAGCTGTGAACCGCCCCTGGCCCTCATCCTTCCAACTCACTCCCGCGTCAGCGGTACCAGCATCCAGCTCAGCTGCACTGCCTTTCGGTGAAACCAGGGTGATCCGGTCACCACGTCCAAGATCCTGACGCAAACTGACTGGCGTACCGTCAAACACCAGCCGGCCCTGATCAATCACCAGCACGCGGTCACTGATAGCTTCCACATCACCCAGGTCGTGCGTGGTCAGTAGCAGAGTGGTGCCCAGCTCCCGATTGGCGTGCCGCAAAAACTCACGGATACGGGCCTTCACCGCCACGTCCAGGCCAATAGTCGGCTCATCCAGAAACACAATCTGCGGCCCATGCATAAGCGCAGCGGCAATATCCGCCCGAACGCGCTGGCCCAGCGACAGCTTGCGGGCAGGCGTATGCAGGAGTTTGCCCAGACCAAGCACAGTGTCGAAACGGTCCAGCCGCTCCCTGAAATCAGCTTCCGGTACCTGATAAACACGCTGCAGCAATCGCAGTGATTCAATGACCGCCAGGTCATACCAAAGGGTGCTCCGCTGACCGAACACCACGCCGATATTCCGCACGTACGCGCGTCTGTCACGATGGGGACTATGACCCAGTACCTCCAGGCTGCCGCCCGAAGGTTTAAGAATGCCCGCCAGCATCTTCACCGTGGTGGACTTGCCAGCTCCGTTCGGCCCGAGGTACGCGACACTCTGACCGCGCGGCACCTCAAAGCTGACATCACTGACAGCACGAACCATCCGGTACTCAGGACTGAGCAGGTCACGAAATGCACCCGTCAGCCCTTCACGCCGCCTGGGCATGCGAAAGGAACGGGAGAGATTTTGTGCTCGGATAATCGAGCCGGTCGTACTCACTCGGCCCTACCGGGCCACACTGAAGCTTTCCAGCCTATGGACACGTGAACATTCATCACATTGATGCTAGCAAATGTGATTGACGCGCGTCGATATACATCAAACCGCAGTTAGTGGGTCAGGCAGGTCCTGGCTGTAAGCAGATTCGGAGCGACGAGGAGTCGCGTGGCAGTCACCAACTACTGCGCAGCGGCAGCGACCTGACCGATCACAGCATCAAGGCTGAACTCCTGCGACTTGTCGTAGATTTCCTCACCGTCCAGCCGAATCTTGAACACCCCACCCGCGCCAGTCTTGAGCTTCACACCATCAATCTTCTGCCCGAAATGCTCAAGCAAAGCCTTCTGAATATCCAAAGCCCGCGGCAAATGCCCACAAGGCACGCAATACTGAATCTCAACAACGGATCCACTCATGTTGATTTCACCTCCCCTCAAGGATACCTGCACACAGAGCGAATGACGTGCGCTGGAGGTTCGGCTCTCTCCAGGCGAAGCGTCCGAAGGAGCGAAGCCTGGAGAGAGCCGAACCTCCTAGCGGTATCCACTGGCTTGCAGGTTAAACATATGGGCGTAGGTTCCCCCGAGCGCGAGCAACGACTCATGGTCCCCGGACTCGCTGATGACGCCGCCCTCGAGGACGACGATGTAGTCGGCCAGGCGGACGGTGCTGAAGCGGTGGGAGATTATGACGGTGATGCGGTCGCGGGACTGGGCGCGGAGGCTTTCGATGACCTCGAATTCGGCGTTGGCGTCCAGGGCTGCGGTGGGTTCGTCGAAGATGAGGACCGAGCCGTCGCGGTAGTAGAGGCGGGCGAGTGCCACGCGCTGCCACTGGCCGCCGGACAGGTTCTGGCCGCCCTCGAACCAGCGGCCCAGCATGTTCTCGTACGCACTCGGAAGCTCGCTTATGAATTCGTGGGCTCCGGCGCGGCCGGCGGCTGATTCAAGGGCGGTTGACTGTCCGGCTTCGGTCTGCAGGCCGAGGGCGATGTTCTCGCGGACGGTCATCTGGTACTCGCCGAAATCCTGGAAGATGATGCTCATCTCGCGCCGCAGACTGGCGGGGCTGAATCGCTGCGCGTCCATGCCGTTCACCAGGATGCGGCCGCTGGTGGGCGTGTACAGGCGAGTCATGAGCTTGACGATTGTCGTCTTGCCTGCGCCGTTGGCGCCGACGAGCGCCAGCGCCTGGCCGCGTTTCACCTGGAACGACACGCCCTTCAGGACGTCGCGGTCCACCAGGGGGTAGCGGAAGGACACGTCCTGGAACTCGATCGTCTCGATGCGGCCGGTCCATTCCTCGCCCACGTTCTGGTCGGTGACGGGCAGTTCAAGGAACTCGAACAGGTTGCGCATGTAAAGCAGGTTCTGGTACACGCCGGTGAAGCCGGAGAGCAGGTTCGAGAACTGGCCCTGCAGCTGGCCGATGCCCTGGATGAACAGGCCGAAGTCGCCGACGCTCAGGCCGCCGGCTGCGGCGCGGCGCAGGACCAGCACGGTGGCCCCGCCGACCATGCCGGTCGAGAACAGCGATGCTGCCAGACCCCAGGTGCTGCGGCGCCTCACCAGCGACTCGAGTTGGGCGCGGAAGCGCAGGTAGTAGTCGTTCCAGCGGGTCAACAGGTAGGCGCCGAAGTCGAACAGACGGATTTCCTTCACTGCGGTGTCGTCCGTCAGGAGTCGGCCGATGTAGTTCTGCACGCGCGCGTCGGCCGCCTGTCTGCGCAGCATCCGGTAGTTCTCCGTGCCGAAGCGGGTGGAAATGATCACGCCGGG
>CAYMUK010000031.1:6282-17107 GCA_964393655.1 uncultured bacterium
GCGCTGCTGAGCACGTTGACGGCCACCTGCAGTGCGAGCAGCAACAGGAGGCTGCCGAACGCCTGGTCCACAGTGCCGAGTTCACCGGCGATGGCGGCGGCGACGGCGTCGAGCAGCAGCTTGCTGATGTAGATGGTGACTGCCGGCATGAAGGCCAGGAAGAGGCTCAGGCTGGACAGCAGCACGAGCCTGCCGGGGCTGGCTTCCCAGACCATGGACAGGGTGCGCCGCAGGTCCCGCAGACTGCTCCTGAAGGTCATCGGTGAATCAGGTTTGGGTTGCTCGCGGTTCCGGCCGCCGCCTCCGCCGCGGATCACGGCTGTAAGAGTCCCGTACGCCGCCTGACGTCACAATCAGAGCTGATGAACGGAAGTGCCCGGATCCCCCCGGACCCACGTCCGTCCCCTGGGCACTCCGTCATCCGTTTCTTCCCCAATGACAACGGTTTCAATCCGCGAGCGGCAAGTCGGCCACCTGAAGCTGGCCGCTTTCAAGCCGGTAGCTGGTCTGGCTGACCCCGGGTGGGCAGCAGCCCGCGAGCAACAGCAGGCCGAGCAGGATGAGCAGCAGGGAACGTCTTGGAGTCATGCGCCGCATTATATGTGCGCTGACCAGCTTTCCTGTAACCGGCAGCTATAATTCCCTGTGATGATTTCCCGGTGTCCGCATGGCAGCTGATGGTGGCCGCAGGAAGCGCCGCCCGCAGCCCAGGGGCGACAGGCAGAAGCTTCAGCGCGGAGGCGCTACCGGCGGTGACGCTCGCAGTAAGCAGGAGCAGGCGGAGCAGGAACAGGGCACAGGCAGCAGCCCGGCTCCGGAGAACACCAGCTGGGATCCGGTTGCCAGCTGGTACACCGGCTGGGTCGGCAAGGGCGGCAGCATCTACCACCGGCGGGCAGGACTGCCAACGGTGCTGCGCCTGGCCGCACCCCAGCAGGGCGAGAGCCTGATCGACATCGGCTGCGGTCACGGCGTCCTGGCCCGGCCGGTGCTCAAGTCCGGTGCCAGGTACACGGGCGTCGACTATTCGCCCAAACTGGTGCAGGCCGCCCGCGAGGCCAATCCACGTAGCGCTGCCTTCCTGCACGGTGACGCCCGCAAGCTGCTGGAACTGCCGGGTCTGGAACCCGCCAGCCAGGACGTCGCCGTGTTCATGCTGTCCATTCAGGACATGGATCCGCTGAGCGAGATCCTGGAGCAGGCGACCGCCGTGCTTAAGCCCGGTGGCCGCCTGGTCATCTTCATGCTCCACCCTGCCTTCCGCGTTCCGCGTGGCAGCGGTTGGGGGTTGGACGAGAACCGCAAGCTCCGCTACCGCAGGATCGACCATTACCTGCGGGAGCTGGCGGTACCAATGAAGGCATTCTCCGAGGCCGGCAACGTCGGGCGCCGCGGCAGCACCTGGAGCTTCCACCGGCCACTGTCCGCGTACTTCGAGGGCATGTTCCGCGGTGGCCTGAAGGTGGACGCCTTCGAGGAACAGCCGGACCCGCTGGAAAAGCAGGCCAGCACCATCCCCATGTTCGTTGCCATCCGTGGTGTGAAGGCCGCCGCCTGATGGCCGCCAGCCTCGTGATGGTGGATGCCGGCGGCACCAACATCGGCTCCGTCCGTTACGCCCTGGAGCGCCTGGGCATCCGCGCGGAACTGAGCAGCGACAGGGACGTCATCGAAAGTGCCGACAGGGTGCTGCTGCCTGGGGTGGGCGCCGCCGGCCCCGGCATGGCCCGGCTGCAGGACTCCGGCCTGGTGGAAGCGATCCGCAACCTTACCCAGCCCGTGCTGGGCATCTGCCTGGGCATGCAGCTCCTGTTTGAAAGCAGCGATGAGGGTCCGACCGAGACACTGGGGGTCCTTGACGGCAGGCTGAAGTACTTCGCTGCAGACGGTGACCTGCGCGTCCCGCACATGGGCTGGAACCGGCTTGAATTCGTGAAGGACGACCCCCTGCTGCACGGCCTGGGCCCGGAGCCCTACGCCTACTTCGTCCACAGCTACCGTGCGGATGTGACCGAGGACAGCATCGCCACCAGCCTGCACGGCCGGATGTTCGCGGCGGCGGTGCGGCGCGGCAACTTCTGGGGCACGCAGTTCCATCCCGAGCGCTCGGCCGCCTTAGGCGCGCGGGTGTTCCGCAACTTTCTGGAGCTTTCATGAACCATCCGACCGGAGTGACCCGAAGGATAATCCCCTGTCTTGACGTGCGCGATGGCCAGGTGGTCAAGGGAGTCCGCTTTAAGGACCACGTGGTGATGGGCGAAATCGAGGAACTGGCTTTGCGCTACGCAGCTGAAGGCGCTGACGAGCTGGTCTTCTACGACATCAGCGCCAGCCCCGAGGGCCGCAGCGTGGATCACGGCTGGGTCGAACGTGTGGCGCGGGTCATCGACATCCCCTTCTGTGTCGCCGGCGGCATCCGCTCCGTGACCGAGGCGCGAAGCGTGCTGCATGCCGGGGCGGACAAGGTCTCCATCAACTCGCCTGCCCTGGAGCGACCCGAACTGATTGGCGAGTTGGCCGGGGCGTTCGGCGTGCAGTGTGTGGTTGTGGGCGTCGACAGCCTGCAGGACGAAGATGGCGAATGGCGCGTCCGGCAGTACACGGGTGACCCCGACCGGACGAAAGCGCTGGCCCGTCGCACGCTCGACTGGATCCAGGAAGCGCAGGAGCGCGGCGCCGGCGAAATCGTGCTGAACTGCATGGGCTCTGACGGCGTCCGGGACGGCTACGACATCGAGCAGCTGCAGGCCGCCCGGGCAGCCACCAGCCTGCCGCTCGTGGCCTCAGGCGGCGCCGGTGCCGCGGAGCACTTCCGGGACGTTTTCCTGACCGCCGATGTCGACGCGGCACTGGCCGCCAGCGTCTTCCATTCAGGCGCACTGCGGGTGCCCGAACTGAAGGAATATCTGCTTGAGCACGGCATTGCGGTAAGGCCTGCCCGCTGAGCAGACTCATGATGCACATGTGTGTGTTCGCCACAGTCCTCGGCCTGCTGCGCGCCTATTCTCCTGGCACGGTCGGCGGGAAGCCAACCCCGCCTGACCACCTAGGGGGGAATTACAATGGCACGCGATTATTACGACAGGGACCGCAATATGTGGGAGCGAAGCCGGGACGAGGTGCGCTCCTGGTTCGGTGATGAAGAAGCCGAAAGGCGCCGCATGCGCGACCAGCGCGACTCCGATTGGGAAGAGCAGAGCCGCATGCGTGGCAACCCGTACCGGGAATCAGGTCAGCGCGATATGGCTGACGCAGAATTTGACCGCGACTGGGACCTGGACGATCAGGGCAGCTACGGGCCGTTCCGCAATGACCGTCAGATTGGCGGCTGGCATGGCCGTGATCCGCAGTCAAACTACGGCGGTAGCCGCGAGGGTCGCTGGGGCGGCGGAGGCGAGCAGAACATGCCGCGCCGCACCGGCCGGTACCAGGATATGGATCAGGACTTCGGCTCCGGTCGTTCCGGCTCGGGATCCGGCCGTCAGGGTCGCTCCTACGGGAGCGGCGGCTACGGCGGTGGCGGAGGCTACGCCGGCAGCAGGCATGGTGGTCAGGGCGGACGTTACTACTCTGACTCCCGCCACGATGAATCCGGGGGCGGCGAGGACTTCAGCGGCCGTGGACCGGGCGGCTACCGCCGCGCGGACGAACGCATCCAGGAGGACGTCAACGAGGCGCTCACCTGGGACCGGCAGCTTGACGCGACCGACATCACGGTTGAGGTGAAGGACGGTATCGCCACGCTGACAGGTCAGGTGCGTGACCGCCGCATGAAGCGTCGCGCCGAGGACATCGTTGAGAGCGTGCGTGGAATCAGTGACGTGCATAACCGCCTGAGTGTCGGCGGCAACCGCGGCACCGCGTCAGCCATGGGCAACGCGGGAACGCACGGCAAGGGTGAGCACGGGCAGAACGCCGGTGAGTCAACCCACTCGACCCAGTCGGGCGATGCAAGCGGTCAGAAGAACGACCGCGACTTCAAGATCTGAAGATCAGGCCAATGACTTAAAGGGAGCGGGCGCGTCAAGCGTCCGCTCCCTTTTCATGATCAGGCCGGCTCCGCTGTCACTGCCGCCGCGCGGCGGCGCTCGTACGACTTGCGTTCAAAGGTGAAGAACGCGGCCGGTATGACGTAGAACGTCAGCAGCGCCGATGACAGCACACCGCCCAGGATGATGTAGCCCAGCGGTTCGCGCAGCTCGCTGCCCTCGCCTATGCCCAGCAGCAGGGGCAGGCTGATAACGAGCACGGTCACAGTGGTCATGACGATGGGGCGGAAGCGTTCATGGGCGGCCTCCAGCAGCGCCGGCCTCAGCTCCATGCCCTCACGGGCACGGACCAGCACAACATCGAGCAGCAGAATCGCGTTCTTGGTGACCAGACCGATCAGCATCACCACACCCAGCACACTGATGACGTCCAGGTTCATGCCGGCCAGCCACAGCGTCCACAGGGCACCGACCAGCGCCAGCGGCACGGTCAGCAGCAGGTAGATGGGGTAGCGGAAGCTGTTGAACTGGCTGCCGATGGCAAGGTAGTTGAGCAGCAGCGCCACGCCGAAGGCGATGGGGCCGTAGGTCATCAGCTCGCCCAGGAGGTCGAAGCCGGCTCCCTCGACCCGCACGACCTGCTGGTCCAGGATTCCCTGCTGCACCAGGAGGCGGTCCAGGTGCGTCTGGCCATCCGAAGCGCTCACGCCCGGCGTAAGGTCGGCAGTAACCACGATGCTGTAGAGCTGGCTCGTGCGCATGACCGCAGCCGGCGCCTCCCGCGTTGTGAAACTGCCCAGGCTGCTGAGCGGCAGGCTGGTCTGCAGCACCTGCGAGGTGATCGGAAGGGCGCTCAGGGCCAGCTCGTCCCGCAGGCTTGCCGGATCCGCCTTCACTATGATCGACAGGTCACCGGCGCCCTGCTGGCGCACCACGCCCGCGTCGAATCCCACGTTGTATAGGCGCAGCGCCTGGAACACGTCGGCGTTCGTCAGACCGGTGCCGTCCATGAGTGCGGGATCCGTGCGGAACACGCGCTCTGTGACCTGCTCCGGCAGGTCGGATTCCACGTTCGTGAACATCCGGTCCGTGTTCAGCAGGGCCAGCAGCCGCTCGGCTCGACCCTGCAGCAGTTCGCGGTCCAGCGAACCGAGGCCAACGCTGATGCCGGCGGCGGACATGTTCAGGCCGGCGTCGCTGGCACTCACCCGCACGTCGATCTCGGGCCTGTCAGCCAGAAGCGCACTCAGCTGTTCCTGCAGGACCGGCCGCAGGTTGTCGGTGGACAGCTCGCGGTGGTCACGGTCCACCAGGCTGGCAATTATGTAGATGGATTCAGGGACGCTGTTACCGGTCAGGCCACCGGAACCCACCGTGGTCTGCACGTGTTCGATGGAAGGATCCGCCAGCAGTTCGCTCTCCAGCCGCTGGGCCACCAGGTTGCTGTTATCCAGGGTGCTGCCTTGCGGCAGCTCAACGCTGATCTCCAGGAAACCCGAGTCCACCGACGGCTGGAACTGGAAGCCCAGTTGCGGATAGACCCAGCCGACGCTTGCGAGCAGAAGGGCAGCGACGACCAGAACGGACCAGCTGCGTTTCAGCGCGGCGCCCAGTGAGCGCACGTACAGGTCGCGGACCACGCTCACGAACCAGTCGCCACCCTGGTACAGGGTCAGCGACACGGCCCCCAGGAATCCCAGGAACAGCCGCAGCAGGTAGCGCAGCAGCGCCAGAGCGAGTGGCAGGAGGATGAGCAGCAGCAGCCAGACCGGCGTCAGCAGGTACCAGATCGCAGTGCCGGCGGCAAGGAACAACAACCAGAACCAAGGGCGACGCAGGCTGCTTAACCCCCAGCGGAGGTCGGACACCAGCAGCGGCACGAAGCTCAGGAACCGCCGCCAGTCGGGCGGGAACGGGTCAGGCGATATCGCCAGGCGCATCGTCAGGAAGAACATCGCTTCCAGGTAGGAGAAGGCGATTGCGGCAGCCAGCGTGATGCCGAACTGCATGAAGAAGCTGCCGATCACGCCGGGCAGGAACGAGATGGGCAGGAACACGGCCAAAAGCGACATGGTTGCCGCCAGAACCGCGGTGGACACGCTGGAGGCGCCTTGGATCACGGCCTCGCGCATGCCCAGTCCTTGCTCGCGGTAACGGTCTATGCTCTCCGCGACCACGATGGCGTCGTCAACCACCAACCCGATGGCCACCGTGATTGCCAGCAGCGTAACGATGTTGAAAGTAAAGCCGAGCAGCGCGAACACCACCAGCGACCCGGCAAGCGATACCGGAATCGCCAGCACCACTGCGAACACGGTGCCGAGCCGTCCCACGAACACCAGCACGATTAGTGAAACCGCCACGGCGGCCAGCGCCATCTCCAGCATGGTGTCACGCACGCTGCTGGCGATGAAGTCACTGGTGTCATTGATGACAGTGGCGTTCCAGCCGGAAGGCAGCGGCTCGGCGGCGAGCGACGCGCGCAGCGCGCCGGCCGTCGACACGGTGTTCGCACCCTGCGACTTGCGGATGTCCATCAGCACCACGCTCTCGCCGTTGTAACGGGCGAAGGAGCTGATTTCACTGGTGGCGTCGCGGACAGTCGCGACATCGCTGACCCTGATGCCCTGGACGGGGTCCACCCGGATGGCCTCGACCTCCGCCAGGCTCGTCGGGGCACCACGGCCGGTAAGGAGGAGCCGGCTGTCCTGCAGCGTCAGGTGGCCTGCCGGCAGGTCAAGCGCGCTCGCCTGGATGGCGCCGACCACCTGCTGGGCGCTGATCCCGTAAGTGATGAGCTGACCGGGGTCCAGCAGTACCTGCACCTCGCGGCGCGCGGGGCCGATGACATCGACACTGGCGACTCCGTTCGTGCGCAGCAGTGCGGGCCCCAGTACGTCCTCGGCGTGCGCCTGGATATCCGCCAGGTCGACGCCCGGTGCGTAGAGCGCCACGGACAGGATCGGCTGGTCCGCCGGGTCGAACTTCTGCACACTGGGAGCCAGCACCGCGTCAGGCAGCGTCGCGAGCAGCGCGTTGATGCGCTGACTCACCTCGACCGCGGAGCCGTCCAGGTCCGAATCGGCCGAAAACTGTACCACCACGCTGCTCATGCCCTCGAAGCTGCTGGAGCTGATGGCGGTGACGCCGCCGAGCGTGGCCAGGGCATCCTCAATCGGCTCGCTGACCTCGCGCGAGACCTCCTCCGGTGCCGCACCCGGGTACTGGGTAATCACGGCAACGATGGGGATGTCCACGCTGGGCATCAGGTCCACGCCGCGGGTGAAGGCGGCGATACCGCCGAACAGCATCACGGCGCCGAACAGGCTGATGGTGAGTACGTGGTTGTCTACAAAAAAGGCAATCAGTTTCTTCATGAACTAGTCGATGACCTCGATGCTGGCGCCTGAGGTCAGGTCTGCGGGCAGCGGGTAGATGACGCGCGCGTCCTCCGGCAGCCCACTCACCACCGCCTGACCCCCGGCTTCGGCGATGACCGTAATTTCGACCTGAGTGGCCACGCCATCCTGCGCCAGCAGCACGCTGTTCCCCGCGCGGATAGCCGCGCCGGGCAGCAGGTCGCCGCTGGCCAGCACAACCTCATAGCTGAAGCGGGCCACGGCGCCATTAGGGATGCGCACGTCGCCGGGTTCGAGCTCGGCGGTCATGCTGACCTGCCGGCCCTGAGCCGGCACGCCGCCGCTTGGCCGCAGACGCGCTTTGTACTCCCGGCCGCCGTAACTGATGACGATCTCTTCCAGACCGGCCAGCAGCGACGCATCCTCGGTTGGCACGGAGAAACGCGCCAGCTGCGGACCGCTGCTGCTGAGCATGAACACGGGCTGGCCCGCGCCCACGAACTCGCCGGGACTCACCGCGAGCGACACCACCGTGCCGGCGAATGGAGCCCTGACAGTCGCTTCCGCCAGCTGACTCTCCGCCTGCGCCAGCTGCGTTTCCGCGCCCGCCAGCTGCAATCTGAGCAGCTCCAGGTCCTCGCCTCCGGCCCTGCCGGCGCGTGCCACCGCGTCCCTGGCCTGCTGCAGGGCCGCCTGCGCCTGCGACAGCTGGGCGGCCACACCGTCCAGTTCGGAGCGCGCTATGCCGCCGGCCTCGTACAGCTGCAGGGCCTCCTCATGCATGCGTTCCTGCAGCGACAGGTTGAGCTGGGCGGTCTGCAATGCGGCCTGCGCCTGCCCGCTGCCTTCGCCAGACGCCGATTGCGCCATCGCCAGGTTCACCCGGGCGCTCTCCACAGCCACCCGGGCACCATCAACCTGGAAGCGCAGTTGCTCGTCATCAAGTTCCACCACCGCGTCTCCCGCTTCAACAGCGGATCCCGCGACGGCCAGCACCTGCGCTACCCGGCCGCTCGCCCCGGCGGCAACCATTGATTCCTGGGCGGCCTCCACGGCCACGGTCGCCTGTCGCTGGGTCCTTAGTTCACCTTCCGTGGCAGTTATCACGCGCACGTTGCGCCGGAAGTCGACCGGCTCGGAGCTGATCGAGTTCGAGCCCGAAGTGGCCTCTTCCCCGCCTCCGCAAGCAACAAGTGTCAGCAGCAGCGCCGCTGCCAGCAGTGTGCGCCTCACCGTTCACCGCGGAGCACGGCCGGCCCCTCGGGTGGGTGCAGGGTGCCCGCGCTCAAGCGCAACAGGGCCACAAGCGCGTCATTCCGGGCGGACAGCAACGACAGCTCGGCCTGCAGCAGCTCCATGGCGGCCTGCTCGAAGGCGATCTCGCTGATCAGGCCCCCTTCCAGGCGTTGGCGCTCGAACTCGAAACGCTCACTGGCATTGGCGTGGGATTCCTGTTCGACCTCAAGCCGGGTGAGTGCGTCCTGGGCAACCAGGTGCAGATTGCGCGCCTGCAGCTGCAGGCCGCGGCTGGCCTCGCTGGCCAGTTGTTCGGTGGTGGCCAGCTGGGTGCGCGCGCTCTCGATCTGCGCAGCACTCGCGTAGCTCGGGTCCAGCATCTCCACACCGGCAGCTGCCAGCTCCAGGCCGTGCTGCACCTGCAGCAGTTGCGGGTGCCCGGTCATGGCGGCCAACACCGCTTCCAGGTCGGGAAGGCTTGGGAACATCGCCTCTGGAACCGGCTCCAGTTCGGCTACCGTCACCTCCTGCCCCACCATCCCCTCGAGGTTGCTGACTGCCAGGCGCAGACCACTCGCTGCGGTGCCGGCGCCGGCACTCGCCTGGTCTGCAGACACCTCGGCATCACGCAGGTCAAGCGCGGTGGCGCTGCCGTTGGCCACCCTGATCCGGGCGATGTTGAGCCCTGCTTCAGCCAGCTCCTGCCCCCGTTCTGCAAGTTCCAGCTGCTTGGCCGCCACCAGCACGGCACCATAGGCCTCGGCGATGTCGGCAACAGCGGTGAGCCGGGCCTGCTGCAGTTCAGCGCGGGCCAGCTCCACCGCCTGCGTTGCCTGCAGCCTGTCGGTGCGCAGCGCCAGTGGATCCGCTTCGGTGCGCAACTCGGTGGACTCCGCGTTGATGAGCCTCAGCTGGGCACTGACCGCGTCCGGCCTCCCGGGGGCAGCACCGAGTGCTTCTTCGAATCCCAGGGCCAGCGCTCCCTGCAGGAAAGCCAGAATCACCAGCAGGGTCAGTTTCTTCTTCACGGGTTTACCTCCACCAGGGGTTGTGCGGTGAACAGGTGCAGGGCGAGCGACCGTTCAAGCTGCTCCTGCCTCGCCTGCTGCAGTTCAAGTTCGGCCCTCATGACTGCCAGGGCGGCCTGTTGGGTCTCAAGCGGAATTCCCAGACCCAGTTCCTGCCGGGTGCGGGCCTCCTCCAGGTTGGCGCTGGCGTTCCGGTACAGCAGGTCTGCCAGGTCGAGCTGCCGGTCGGCTTCGGCCAGCTGGTTCAGCAGGCTGGCGCGCTCGGTCTCAGCCATCTGCCGCGCGGCCAGCAGACCTTCGGCCGCCGCCTGCTCCTGAGCGCTTGCGGCTGCCAGGGCGGCGGTGATGGCCGGCGAGATGCTGGCGCTAACTCCGATTGTGAAGCTGCCCTCGATCAGGGTCTCGGGGAATGAGCGGGCCATCGACTGGTGAGTGTAGTTCAGATTCGGCTGCAGAGTCCGGCTCTCGATCGAGAAGCCGACGCTGTTGTTCTCGTCCATGTTGTGCGTGTAGGAGGTCTGCAGCACCGGCAGCACGCCGCGGCGGGCATTGCGGGCGCCCACCAGGGCCAACTCCGCCTGCAGGGCCGCGCGCTGGACACCAGCGGACTCGCCAGCAGGCTGTGCCAGGCGGAGCTGTTCGCGGGGTGGGGGCTCCTGGTCGCCCACCAGGCTGAGGAGGGCCAGCCGCGCCAGGTCGACCCCGGCGCGTGCGGTCTCGCGCAGCAGCTCGGCTTCGGCGGCGCCGGCACGTGCCTCACGCAGCTCGCGTTCCGTGGCCGCGCCGTTGTTGAAGCGGGTCTCGGTGGCGGTGGCAGCGTCACGCGCGAGCAGAAGCCCTTCTTCGGCCAGCAGCAGACCTTCCTCCGCCAGGTGCACCGAATAGGCGGTGGTCACTGCGTTCACCTGCAGGCTGGTCAGGGTTTCGCGCCAGGCGAGTTCCGCGAGGCGGTACTGGATCTGCGCCTGTTCGTACATGTCGGCTAAGTCGCCGAACGGCACGGGTCGCAGCGTCAGATCCAGGCTGAACTGCGACGCCGACGTGGGAGGTGCGAACAGGTCGCGGATAGGTTCGGGCAGTCCGTCCAAGTCATCGCCTAACTGAAAAGCGCTATAGCCGTAGGTCAGGGAGAGCGAGACCGGGTCGCGGGCGCTGGCTATGCGCGCCTCCTCCAGCCGGAGCTGGGCGAAGCTGGCGGCCAGGCCGGGGTGTG
>CAYMUK010000032.1:0-16289 GCA_964393655.1 uncultured bacterium
CCACGACGATGCGGTCGGCGTCGCGGATGGTCGCAAGCCGGTGCGCGATCACCAGGGTGGTCCGGCCTTCGGCGAGTTCTGCAAGCGACTGCTGGATGGCCCGCTCGGTCTCCGTATCCAGGGCCGAGGTGGCTTCATCCAGAATCAGGATGGGCGGATTCTTCAGGAACATGCGCGCGATGGAGAGGCGCTGCTTCTGGCCGCCGGAAAGCCGCACTCCGCGTTCACCGACCATGGTGTCCAGACCGTCAGGCAGCTCGGCAATCATGTCGTCCAGCCGGGCTCTGCGGGCAGCCTCCAGGATCGCGTCGTCTGAAGCCTCAAGATCCCCGTAGGCGATGTTCTGGCGGATGGTGCCGGCAAAGAGGAATACGTCCTGCTGAACCACGCCTATCTGCTTGCGCAGCGACTTCAGGGTGATGTCCCGGATGTTCTGACCGTCTATCGAAATCGTTCCGCCTGCCGGCTCGTAGAACCGCGGCAGGAGTGCCACCAGCGTGCTCTTGCCCGCGCCGCTGGGCCCGACGAAGGCGACCGTCTCGCCGGCCCTGATCTCCAGGTCCAGTCCCTTCAGAACCGGTCGGCCCGCCTGATAACCGAAGGTCACATCCCTGAAGCTGATGTCACCCCGCAATGACGTGACTGCAGTAGCGCCCGGCGAGTCATTGATCTGCGGCTTTGTGTCCATGAGTTCCGTGAAGCGCCTGAAGCCGGCGATGCCCTTCGGGTACGACTCAAGCACGGCATTCACCTTCTCGATAGGCCGGAAGAAGACGTTCACCAGCAGAAGGAAGCCCACGAACTCCCCGTTGCTCAGCTGCCCGTTCAGTACGAACCAGCTGCCGGCAATCATCACCACCATCTGGGTGACCCGCATGCTCAGGTAGCTGTACGCAGTGCTCTTGGCCATGATTCCGTACGCCACGAGCTTCTGCTGGCGGTATTCGCTGTTCTCCTTGCGGAACAGCTGCTTCTCGAACTCCTCGTTGCCGAACGCCTGAACGACGCGGATACCGCCGACGTTCTCCTCGATGCGGGTGTTGAAACGGGCGACACTGCTGAATATCCGGCGCCAGGTGGTGGTGAAAGCGCTGCCGTAACGACTGGTCAGCCAGATCACGAGGGGCAGGATGCAGATGGTTATCGTCGCCATCGCCGGGTTGGCCACGAACATCAGCACGAACGCACCCAGCAGCGTCATGACGGCGATGAAGGCATCCTCCGGCCCATGGTGGGCCACTTCGCCGATTTCTTCCAGGTCCTTGGTCAGCCGGCCGACCAGCTTGCCGGTCTGCTGGTTGTCGAAGTAGCTGAACGACAGGCTCTGCACATGATCAAAGGCCTCCTGCCGCATATCGGTTTCGATGTTGATGCCCAGCATGTGGCCCCAGTAGGTGACTACAAAGTTCAGCCCGGCGTTCAGCAGGTAGATTCCCAGGAGTGCGGATGCAGCGAACACGATGACGGGCCAGTCGCCGCTCGGCAGCAGCTGGTCGACGAACAGTGACACCACCACCGGGAACCCGAGTTCCATGAGGCCGGAAATTACAGCGGCGCTGAAGTCAAGCCAGAAGAGTCTGCGATAAGGCCGGTAGTAGGAAAAGAAACGTCTGATCATCTGTAGTCGTGGCCACGCGGACAGCGGGCGCGAGCGTCATGATACGCCACGCAACCGGAACCCGGCGTCCTGAAGTGCGTCACGTACCGCCACCGCATTCCTGAATGCCTCTGGATTGTCCCCGTGCAGGCACAGCGTGCTGGCAGCGAGGGTCAGGCTGCCGCCGCCCAGGATGGGGAAGGGCTCACCCCGGGCCATGGCCACCGCGTTCCTGGCCACCCGTTGCGGGTCGTGCAGTACCGACCCGGCCAGGGACCTGGGCGCAAGAGTGCCGTCCAGCAGATAGGCCCGGTCAGGAAAGGCCTCCGGCACCGGGCGGACTTCCGTGCCTCGCAGTGCAGCCTGGAGCCTCGCGAAGGCCGGACCGCCGGGCAGGAAAAGCCGCATTCCGGGACGGTGCCTGGCCACCGCGCCCGCCAGCGCCTTCGCGGCAGCGGTGTCAACCGCGACGCGGTTGTAGAGCGCACCATGAGCCTTGACGTGACCGAGCGCCACGCCTTCCTCGTCAGCCACCCTGCCGAGTAGCTGCAACTGGGACGTGACCAGTTCAGCGATGTGCTCAGGAGACTGGCCGGTCTCGATTCGGCCGAAGTTCTCGCGGTCGAGGTAGCCCGGATGGGCGCCCACCTGCAGACCGTGTTCACGGGCGAGCCTGAGCGCCTGCCTGAGCAGGGGTTCGTCTCCCGCGTGAGCGCAGCACGCCAGGTTCACGCTGCTGACCAGACTGAAGAGCGCCTGGTCAGCCTCCGTCTCGCCAGCGTCGGCATTCAGGTCAATGAACATCCTCAGCCTGCAGGCCAGCCCACCGCTCAATGGCACGGACAAGCGCGTACGTGCCCTTGTGCACGTCCTCCCAGCGGATGTTCTCGTTGGGCGAGTGCGCGCGGCTGTCGCCGTGACTCACCCCGAGCATCGCCACCGGCATACCCAGCACGTCATTGAACGCGTGAAGCGGCCCGGAGCCCCCCGAGCTCACCTTGATGACGGCCGGTTGACCGTAGGCCTCCTCGAGTGCCGCGGCGGCGTGGCGAATCCAGGTATCCGCCGGGTCCACGCGGCTTGGCAATCCGGGGAGCTCCGCCTCGGTTACCTGCACGTCGCCGAAACCGTGCGACTCCAGGTGCGCCTTCAGCAGTTCCAGGATGCGCTTCGGGCGCTGGCCGGGCACCAGGCGGATATCCAGCTTGGCACTGGCCGTGGCAGGCAGTACGGTCTTGGTTCCCTGTCCACCGTAACCCCCGTGCAGGCCGTTGACGTTGATGACAGGCATGGTCTGCAGCCGTCGCTGAAACTCACCGCCGGTGGCGTCGCCCAGGAAGCGGTCGACGCCCGCGGTGCGCGCCAGCTCCGAGTCCTCTGCCGGTGCGGACTGAAGCAGTTGCCGCTGCAGTTCCGTCAGGGGCGTCACGTCGTCGTAGAACCCTTCGATAAGCGCGTTGCCTTCCATGTCCCGCAGGCTGGCGACTGCGGCTGCCAGTTTCCAGACGGCATTCTGGATGACCGGACCGCGCGCGGAATGCTGGTCGTAGGCTGCAGTACGAAGCTGCAGGTCCACAGCCAGGATGCCCTTGAGCCCGCAGTTGAGCTCGGGCCGGCCCGCCGAGTCGACGCCGCCGAATTCCCAGACACAAACGTCGGCCTGCAGCCGCTCCCGGTTCGCCTCCACGTAATCGGTCAGGTTCGGGCTGCCTACCTCTTCCTCGCCCTCGACCACGAACACGACGCCCACGGGCAGCTCTCCGGCGTGACGCTCGGCCAGCCACTCAAGGCCGGCCAGGCGCGCTGCCAGGTCGCCCTTGTCGTCGGCGGCGCCGCGGGCGAACAGCTGGCCGTCACGTTCCGTGAGCGTGAACGGGTCGCTGTCCCACAGCTCCAGCGGCTCCGGTGGCTGGACGTCATAGTGGTTGTAGAACATGACCGTAGGCTTGCCCGGCACGCGCTTCTCGGCGAAGACGACTGGGGCGCCGGCCGTCCCATGGATCTCCACGTGCAGTCCGAGGTCCTCCAGCTGGCTGGCCACCAGTGCCGCGGTTTCCGCCTGGGCCTGACCGGTCGCTGCCACCGATGGCAGGGCGCAAAGTGCGCGGAGCCGCTCCGTGAAACGCGCCTTTATGGCTGGCGGCAGCTGCCGGTGGCTCATGTCAGCGAGCCGGCCGAGGCAAGCCTGTGGAAACGCTCCACTGCGAATGATTCCCGGCGGAAAGTCCTGGTCTGGTCGTCAATCTGCGCGTCCGGGTCCTCCATTCGCTGGAACATGGACTGGGTCTGGCTGCGGTGTGCGCGCAGCGCCTCCACCTTGCGCGCTGCCACCTTGCGGATGTCCGAGTACACGTGCGGCTGGCCCAGAACCTCAAGGTCCTGCGGGTTGCCGACGGCTACGCCCAGCAACAGCGGCCTCCCTGCTTCCGGCAGCGACTGCACTGCCAGCAGGCTGGCGTGGCCGAGCGCGTCGTGGTCGGGGTGGACGCCGTGTCCGGGGTAGAAGGTGATGACCACGCTGGGGTCGAACTCACTGATCACTTCGGCGATCATGCCGGCAACGCGTTCTGGATCCTCGAACTCGACGGTCTTGTCACGGAGCCCCAGCATGCGGAAGGAGCAACCCAGCTCCCGGCAAGCATCCTTGAGTTCGACCTCGCGGATGTCCCGCAGCGACTCCCGGTTGGCGAAGAACGGTGAGCCCATGCGGCGGCCGCCATCGCCGTAGGTGCCACACAGGTACAGCACCGGCAGGCCGGCGTCGGTGAAACGGGCGATGGTGCCGCCTGCGGCGAACGTCTCGTCATCCGGATGGGGCAGCACGACCAGCAGTCCGCGGTGGTCCGCCGGATCCAGTTCCTGCATGCCTGCGACGAGGTCGTCTATCGTGTCGGGTGTTTCCAGCCAATCCAAGGTACTCACTCCCGGAAGGGTGTTGCGGACAGGTGAAGGGCCACCGTCAGGTTGCCCTCCGGGTCGTGGCCGGCGAGCAGAAGCTCGTCGCGGTCCGTCAGCTCGAAGTCGGTGAGCCCCTCGGCGTACACCCAGCCCTTGTCGATCTTCAGGCCGACGCGGTAGGGACCGTGCCCCTGAATCTGGCCGCGCTCATAGGTTATGCGGGCGTTGCGGACGAACGCAATGACGGGCGGCCGCTTCTCCGGGCCCAGGGCCGTATAGGAGCCCGTGGTGGTCTCCAGGTGCAGCCAGACCGGGACGCCGCGGCGCCTGTCCAGTTCCTCCTGCACCTTGTTCAGTTCTATTTGCTTCACTTGTATTGCCTCCATGACACCCGCTTGAGCGGGTGAGAATCCACTTTGACTGCCCAAGACTACAGCCCGCTGGCCCACTGCAGCCACTGGTTGCAGTTGTGCCCGCTGCTGGTGACTATGGAATTGGGAATCCTGAACTGAAGCTGTCGCCTCTCCGTATGGGTCCACACAGGCCACGGTTCCATCGCGGTTTCCTGACCGGCGCCCCTCGTGAATGCTGCCCAGTAGCCACCCATCTGCCGCGCAAGTTCCGCCTCCTCCTCGGTGAAGCCGCCATCGAAATGACCGGTGCCGAACACGAAGCTGAGCTCGGTGGCGTGGCAGCTGCGGCCGCTGCACTGGGCGATGCTGCTGTCCAGGTCGAAACCCGGCGTGTGGCTGAACACGTAGCTGAAGCTGGGCAGCGGCCTGGTGACGCTCGCCAGGGCGAGTGCCGGGCAGACGAACACCGAGTCGTTGATGACGGCCGAGAGGGCCTCGCGTCCGTCCTCGCCTTCCGCAACCGGGTACAGCGGGGCAATCTGCCCGGCTGTCTGGCTGCCGAACAGCAGTTCCAGTGCGGCAGCCTGCCTGAACGGAGTGAGCGGTTCGGTGAATGCGTATGCAACGAACAGCAGGCCCTCGTCCGCGGTGTAGCCCACCAGCAACGGCTTGGAACTGCCTCTGGTCAGTGCCAGCCGCAGGGGTTGGTCCACCAGCAGTTCACCGTCGATGACTGGTGACCAGGGCAGGGCGCCCTGCAGGCCGTCCTCCAGCATGTTCAGGGTCAGCTGCCAGCCCTCCTGCGCTTCCAGGATGGTTTGGGCGGGCACCTCACGCAGGCAGGCGAGCTGGTCGAAACTGAGCAGGCAGCCGGTGCCGACCAGGAAGGAGTCGCCCGTCAGCGCCACCTGCTCGAGTGTCCGGAACCTGATGCCAAGCGGGTTGGACTGCATGATCGCGGACTGGAACAGGTCCCGGCTCGCCGGGGAACTGAGCAGGTGCAGACCGACACTCATGGCGCCGGCACTTTCACCCGCCAGTGTCACGCGCGCAGGGTCACCACCGAAGGCGGTCAGGTTCTGCTGCAGCCACTGCAGGGCCAGCAGCTGGTCACGGAAACCGTAGTTTCCGTGCAGGCCGGTGGCACCGGCGTTCGCCAGAAACCCCAGTGCCCCCAGCCGGTAGTTGAAACTGGCAACCACCACGCGCTGGCTGGCCGCCAGGAACGAACCGTCCTGCAGGTACCAGTCGCTCCCGGGCATCGGCGCATCCGTGCTGGAGCCATGCGTGAAGGCACCGCCGTGGATGTACACCAGCACCGGCAGGAGCTCATCCTGCTGGCGCAAGGGTGCCCAGATGTTCAGGAAAAGGCAGTCCTCGCTCTGCGCCGCGGGATCAGGTGCCGACTCCACCCGCAAGGGGTTGGGCGGCTGGATGCAGATGTTGCCGGGCTGCGTCGCCTCCAGGACACCCTGCCAGGGAGTGATGGGCACCGGATCGCTCCAGCGCAGTTCCCCGACAGGCGGCTCGGCATAGGGGATTCCCAGCCAGGCGTTCACCGGCACACCCTGCCGGTCCTGCAGCAGTCCGCACACATCACCTGCCCCGGTCGTGACAGTGGCACCGGTGCACCCGGCCGGTTCCTGCCCAAAGGCCAGGCCGGCAATCGCCAGCAGCAGTGCCAGTGCCTGTTTCACGTCACCCGGTCGGCAGCCTGTAGGGCAGGTACTGCGGCTGCCAGAAGCGCTCGCGCACGAACTGCACCAGTGCATGCTCATCGAGCTCGTAGATGCCGAATTCGCCTGATACGCCGTCGCTTACCGCGGCGGCCATCACCCTGGCCGCCACCTGGATGCTCACCGAGCGCAGCTCGGCCACTGGCGGGTAAATGCGGTCGGGATGCTTGTCCGCCGTGTAATCGGCCAGGGCGAAGGCGGAGGCGACAATCATGTTGTCTGTGACCGTCTGCGCGCGGCTCAGGACGGTGCCGAAGCCGATGCCGGGGAACACGAACGCGTTGTTGCCCTGTGCCACCGGATGGTGCTTGCCGCCATGTTCAACCGGATCGAACGGACTGCCTGCTGCGACCAGTGCCCGGCCATCCGTCCAGGCCAGGGCGTCGGCGGGCAGGACCTCGGTGTTGTCCGTAGGGTTGGAGAGCGGGAAGATGATGGGCCGGTCCGAGTTCCTCTGCACCGCGGCGACCACGTCCTCGCTGAACTGACCTCCCTGACCGGAGAGGCCAATTAGCGCAGTCGTTCCGGTGGCGCGCACGATCTCGGCCAGTGTGCTGTTACCGGTGATGCCGAGCTCACGCAGCCGGGCGGCGTCCTGGGCGAACGGCCTCTTGTAGGCTTCAAGCTCGCGCTCGCTGCTCAGTACCCCGCGCGAGTCGAGCACCACGACGCGCTCCAGGGCTTCCTCTTCACCCAGTCCCGCGTGCTGCAGTCCCTGCAACAGGGCAGAGGCAACGCCGATACCGCCTGCGCCGGCCCCGCTGATCAGGATGCGCTGGTCCGCCAGGCTTTCATTCTTGATGCGGCAGGCAGACAGCACCCCGGCCAGGGCCATGGCCCCCGTTCCCTGGATGTCGTCGTTGAACGAGGGAACCACGTTGCGGTAGCGCTCCAGCACGGCGAACGCCGAGTCCTTGGCGAAGTCCTCCCACTGGATGACCACCTTCGGGTAGCGCTTGAGGACGGCCTCCACGAACTGGTCGATGAAGTTCCGGTACGGTTTGCCGGTCAGGCGGGCACGGTCCGAACCCAGGTAGTCGGGATCCTCGCGGAGCGAACCACGGTTGGTGCCCACGTCCAGCTCCACCGGCAGCACCTTGTCAGGGCCAATGCCCCCGGCGGCAGTGTAGATGGCCAGCTTGCCGATGGAGATGGCCATGCCGCCGAAGCCCTGGTCGCCGATGCCCAGGATGGCCGAGGCGTCCGTGGCGACAATCATGCGCACGTCGTCAAGCGGCACGTTGTTCACAGCCTGGTCGGCATGCGCTATCGAGTCGGTCGACAGCGTGAGGCCGCGTGGCGACTGGTACAGGGCGGAGAAGTTCTTGACGGCGTCGCCGACCGTCGGCGTGTAGATGATCGGCAGCATTTCCTCCAGGTGCTGCTGCAGGATTGCGAAGAACAGCACCTCGTTGCTGTCCTGCAGGAGCCGCAGGAAGGTGTGCTTCTCCAGGGGGTCGGCCAGGCCGCTGTAGCGCCGGTAATTGCGTTCAATCTGGCGTTCAGGGCTGTCGATCCGCGGGGGCAGCAGGCCGTGCAGGTCGAGCAGCGTGCGTTCGCTGTCGGTGAAGGCGGTGCCCTTGTTCAGCAGTGGCAGGTGCAGCAGCTGGAAGCCGGTGACGTACGCCTCAATGAAGCGGGAGCCGTCGTCGGCACGCAGGACATCGTAGAAACGGCTTAATGACATTGATCCTCCACTTGCGCGTAACCGCGCATCAGGGCCATGTTAACAGGCGCCGACACTTGGCCAAGACGCGTTTCCGCCGGTTATGCTTGCAGGAGAGGAGCCCAGATGACTGGTGAATTAGGCGATGTGCCGGCGACGGTTATCGAAGCGTTGGTGTTTGCTGGCGAAGTGCACAACGGCCAGCGGCGCAAGGATTCGGTGGGCAGTCCCCATCTGAAGCATGTCCTGCAGGTCACCGGCCTGCTGGTCAAGGCAGGCCTGCGGGACGGTGCGCTGCTCACCGCGGCCGCGCTGCATGATGTCCTGCGTGATTCGGAGACAGACCCTGAGGAAATCCGGGAACTGTTCGGCGACGAGGTCCTGGAAATAGTGGCGGAACTCAGTGCCGACAGCGTGCTCTCGCGCATAGACCGCCGCGAGGAGCTGCCGGGCAGGGTGGCGCGCTTCGGGGAACGGGCACAGCTGATCAAGCTCGCGGAGAAGATAAGCAACCTGAGCGACCTGGTGGACAATCCCCCGGTCGGCTGGAGCAGGCAACGCAGGCGCGACTATTTCGACTGGGCGGACGGCGTGACCCGCTCGCTGCGCGGCCGGAACCGCGTGCTTGACGGGCTGCTGGACGAAGCACTCAAAGTACGTCCGTGACCAGGCTGCTCGGCATCTTCTGCCTGCTTCTGCTGGTGCCGTTCGCCTCGGCCAGAGGCTGGCTGGACTGGTTCGGCTCAGGCGCGATTGTGGATGTAGGCAACGCCGTGGTGGTGGCAGGGGACCCCGGTGGCGATCCGGCCGGCGCCTGGACCAATGACTATTCGGGCGACCTGAGCGGGCACCAGCTGCACATAAGGGTGATGTCCGAGGACTGGGGCGCGGTGAGCCTGGCAGAAGTCATACTGTCCACCGCCGGCAACTTCGAGGAATACCTGCAGGTGGATCTCAGGCCGATGCTGTCCGCGCCCACGGAAGGTGAGTGGATCGACCTGACGGTGCCGACCGGCGCCTGGAACCCGTCACCGGGAGCTGACTGGCGGAACGTCAACGGCCTTGTGCTGCGTGTCAGCTCGCACCCGGGCAACACCGCGATGGTCGCATTCTCCGGCATTTACTTCATGGAGGAACGGGTGCAGGAAGGGGTGGTTACCATCGCTTTCGACGATGGTCGCAGTGACGTGTTCACCCACGCCTATCCGGCCCTGAAGGAGCGCGGCCTGAGGGCAACGGTCTTCGCGATTCCCGAACTCATCGGCAAGCCCGGTTACATGACCCAGCAGGAACTGTACGAGCTGCACGGTGCCGGTTGGGAGATAGGCGCGCACGGCGAGCATCCGCTCAACTGGATGAGCGACGCCGAGCTGGAGCGGCACTTCCGCTTCGCCAGCCAGTGGCTGGCCGCCAGCGGCTTCGGCGAACGGCCCAACTATGCCTACCCGAACGGCCTGACCAACGAGCGGGTTATCTCGCTCATGAGCGACCGCTTCGCCACCGGGCGCACCATCAACGCGCACGCCGACGTGATCGGATACGCCAGCCCGTACAGGCTGGGCGGCGTGTCCGTCTACCCGGAAATTGAGCAGGAGCAACTGGAGAACCTGGCTGCGTCCGCGGCGCAGCGCGGTGAATGGCTGACCATCATCTTCCACCTGTTCGCCGCTGAACCGGAGGTGGACACGCAGTTTCCGCCCGAGCGTTTCGAGGCCCTGCTCGACTTCCTGCTGGAGCACGACATAGAGGTGCTGACAACAGCGGAGGCCTGGGCCTACAACGAGCGCGTGGCGGCGTGCGGCACCACGGGGGGCCGGACACCGCAGCTCACGGCCCAGGGCGCCCGGGAGGCGGGAATCAACTGCGGCTGAGAGCCGGCTCTGATAGAGTCTGCGCATGAATCGCCCCCGAATCCTGGTAACAACCTCGACCGGTCAGGGTACTGACCTGCAGCGGCTTGACGCCGTGACCGGCCGCAATTACTCAGAATCGCTGGTCCGCGCCGGCGCGCTGCCCTTCATGAGCGCCAGCCTGGGCCCCGACCTGGCCGACCAGCTGCTGAACGGCATGGACGGCGTCCTTTTCACCGGTGGGGTGGATGTTCATCCGCGCCACTTCGGCCAGGAGCCTCTGGCGACGCTGGGGAAGGTGGACACGGACCGGGACGCCTTCGAGCTGGCCCTATTCCATGCCGCCAGGGAGCGCGGACTTCCGGTGCTGGGCGTATGCCGTGGGCATCAGCTCATCAACATCGCTTTGGGTGGCAGCCTGCACCAGCACCTTTCAGCTGAAATCACCACCCTCGACCACAGCCAGAAAGCAATGGCGGGCGAGCCGCACCACACGGTGAGCCTGGAAGCCGGTTCGCAGCTTGCCCGCGCTTTCGGAGCAGCTGAGGTGCTCACCAACTCGTATCACCACCAGGCCATTGACACTGTGGGTGCCGGCCTGCGCGTCACCGCCAGGGCTGCCGACGGCATCGTGGAAGGCATCGAGGGCACGGATGGTCCCTGGCTGCTGGGTGTGCAGTGGCACCCGGAGATGAGTCAGGCGCGGCATGAACAGCAACTGGCCCCGTTCACCGCTTTCGTGCAGGCGGTAAACGAGGCCAGGCTGACTGCCGCCTGAGCCTGTCTACTCGGTCAGTTCCTCACGGATGCGTTCCAGCTGCCGGGGCGTCATGCCGGCCTGCAGCAGGTAGCTCTCGGCACCGCCGTATCTGGCGTAGAGATGATCCAGGAACTGGCGGATGTACTCCGGCCGGCAGGAAATCATGTGCTCGTACTGCACCATGTCCAGACCGGCGTCGCGCGCAAAGTCGCGGAAATTGTCACGCAGCGGCTCCAGGTAGATGTCGGTCAGGGCGTAGTCGTGCACGATCGTGTCGTGGTCCACGCCGACGAGATCCAGCAGCAGGGCGACTATGATGCCGGTCCGGTCCTTGCCGGCACTGCAGTGCACCAGGGCCGTCTCGCCGGTGGTGAAGGGCTCTATCGCCCTGACTATCAGGTCCTGGCTGTTGTCCAGCAGCTCGATGTACATCTCCACCAGTGTGGGGATGGCGCCTATCGGCAGGCGCTCGGGTGCCAGCCCGGCGAACAGCGAGACGTTCTGGTAGTTAACGGCGCTTGACTCGCGGAAAACGTTGGGAGCACTCTTCAGCTCGTGGTCATGCCGCAGGTCGATCACGTGGCGGAGTCCCCGTCCTATCAGTTCTTCCTGGCCTTCCTCGTCCAGCAGGTGCAGCGACGCCGAGCGGAGCAGGCGGCCACTGCGGACGGTGCGGCCGTCGCGCGTGCGGTAGCCGCCGACATCCCGCAGGTTGGCGACGTTGGCGATGGTGATCAGCCGGGCGGCGTCGCCCTGTGCCGGGTTGTCACTGGAGTAGGCGGTCACTGGAACACTTCCGAGTGCTGCAGGCTGCGGCCGATGAAGTCCCTGTTGAGCTCCACACCGATTCCCGGCCCTTCCGGAATCTGCTGGATGCCGTCCTTCGCGTCGAGCATGACTGTGGTGACGTCCTCGTCCCAGTAACGGCTGGCGCTCGCGGTGTCGCCTGGCAGCACGAAATTCTCGAGCGAGCTCAGGTGCAGGTTATGGGCGCGGCCGATGCCGGCCTCGAGCATTCCGCCACACCACACGGGCGCGCCGAAGCTCAGGGCCACGTCATGTGCGCGCCGCGCCTGCAGGTGACCGCGCACGCGGCCCACCTTCAGGTTGATGACCCGGCCGGCATCCAGTTCCAATGCCTTGCGCGTGTCCTCAGGCGAGTGGATGCTCTCGTCCAGGCAGATGGGCGTGCTGAGCTGGGCCTGCAGCTTGGCGTGGTCCACGATGTCGTCGTAGGCGAGCGGCTGCTCGATGTAGCTGAGGTCCAGTTCGTCCAGTTCCTGCATCACGCGGGCGTCAGTCAGGCGGTAGGCACTGTTGGCGTCCACGGTCAGGTCAATGTCCGGGAAGGCCTGGCGCACCGTGCGGACCACTTCGACATCCCAGCCGGGCTTGATTTTCAGCTTGATGCGCCTGTAACCCTCTTCCACGTGCGTACGGACCAGATCCACTGTCTCGGCGACAGTCGGCTGGATACCCAGGCTGGCACCGGTGGGGATCTCCGTGCGCACGCCGCCCAGGAACTGCCAGAGCGGCAGGTTGGCTGCCTTCGCCAGCAGGTCCCAGAAGGCCATCTCCAGTGTCGCCACCGCCATGTTGTGCCCGCGGATGAAGCGGAGTTCGTGCAGCAGTTGCGCCGGAGTGCTGAATTCCTTGCCCAGAATCAGCGGGATGGCGAAGTTCTTGAGCACCGAGTAGGTGGTCTCGCGCGTCTCGTAAGCGTAGCCGGGGTATTCGCCGGCTACGTTTTCCGAGTAGCCTTCCAGGCCCTCGCCGTACATGGTCAGCAGGATGATGCTGCGGTCCTGCTGCGCTCCGAAGCTGGTCTCGAAATTGAACCGCAGCCGCATCTTCACTTCGTGCAGCTCTATCCGTTCGATTTTCATTATGCTGGACACCTCATTCTCACCAAATACCGACTGATGGGCATCATATCTTTCAGATGCATGACTACGGGTCGGGCAGGTGCCGCCCCGGGACAAATGAAGTCGCCGCCGGGAGAATTTCCCCCGGCGGCGACCCTGTCAATCCGTTGGCTGACCAGCGGATTCAGCTACTAATTACTTACTCGAGCCAGCCGGCGACAACGTCCGGGTTCTCGGAAATCCACTTGCGGGCGGCGTCCATGGGATCCATGTCCTCGTTGATGATGTCGAGCATCACGGCGCCCATCTGCTCGCCTGTCCAGTAGAAATTGTCCAGGAAAGCACGGACATCCTCGGGTGCGGTCTCGGCGAAGTCGTTCGAGAGGAACGTGTGGATGCTCTCGGCGTCACCGAAGACGCCTTCCGGGTCCTCAAGGTACTTGAGGTCGTAGGCGGCCCACATCCAGTGCGGACGCCAGCTGGTGACGACGATCCACTCCTGGCGGCCGTAGGCACGGTCCAGGGCTGCGGCCATGGCGGCGTCTGAGCCGTCGAGCAGCGTCAGGTTGCTGAGGTCGTAGGTGCTCATGGCGTTGTCGCTGGCTGCCATGAGGCCGGCGCCCGGGTCGATGCCGATGATTTCGCCACCGAACTCGTCAGCGAAGTCGTTCAGCTCGGTGATGCTGTCGACAGACACGTAGGTGGGAACGGCCCAGCCGATGTCGGCTCCGTCGAGATTGGGTCCCAGGTCGGTGATGTCCTCACCGTACTGCTCCAGGTAGGAGGCGTGGGTGGCGGGAAGCCAGGCGGCGACGATCGCGTCGAAGTCGCCCTGGGCAAGTCCGGTCCACATGGGTCCGGCGTCAACCGAGGTGAGTTCCACGTCGTAGCCAAGCTCGTCCATCAGGACGGCGGCGACCACGTGAGTGGAGGCGATCTCCGAGTCCCAGAGCACGTAGCCAAGGTGAATTGACTCGTTCTGGGCGAGGGCTGCGCTGCCCAGGCCGATGGTGGCCATGGCGGCGATACCGACTTTTGCTAGCAGGTTTTTCATGGGTCCTCCTAATTGAAGGGAGTGAAAGCTTGTGCCTGACGGGCGGCTTGCCCGTACTCAGGCTGATTGGCCGCCCCGCTGTCGGGGCAGTAAGACCAGCGGTCCGTCAATGAGACTAACACAACATTGTTGCGCGGTGCAAATCAGCATTAACTGCATACTCTGGAGCGAACATCGCATACGCACCTGATTTCAGGAACGCTTCCGGCGCGTACCGACCGTAGCGGTCAGCCGGTCCAGCAGCACTGCCAGGATCACCACGGCCAGGCCGGCTTCGAAGCCCTGGCCCACCTGGATGCGCTGGATGCCGCGCAACACCTCGGTGCCCAGACCGCGGGCGCCAATCATGCTGGCGATAACCACCATGGACAGGTTGAGCATGATGGACTGGTTCACCCCGGCCATGATCGTGGGTGCTGCCACGGGCACCTGCACCTTGACCAGTTTCTGCCAGCCGGTTGCGGCGAAGGCGTCGGCCGCCTCCACCAGTTCACGGGGAACCTGGCGGATTCCCAGGTTCACCAGACGCACGAGCGGCGGCAGCGAGAACACGAAGGTAGCCACCACGCCAGGCACCCTGCCGATGCCGAAGAACATGATGGCGGGGATGAGGTACACGAACGCCGGCATCGTCTGCATGAAGTCCAGGATGGGCCGGATTATGCGCTCGGCGGTGTCGTTTCTGGCTGAGAGGACGCCCAGTGGCAGTCCCACCAGCAGGATCAGCAGCTGCGCCGCGAGCACCAGGGCCAGGGTCTCCAGGAATGGGGTCCACAGGCCGATGTTTTCCACAATCAGCAGTCCGCCCAGTGCGAACAGGGCCAGCCGCCAGCCTGCCAGCAGCAGGACCAGCACCGTGATGATGCCCAGTAGCACGAAGGGTGGCGGGAAGGTCAGGCCGGTCATCAGGGCGTCGATGACTACATCGACAACCTCGGCGAAGCCGTCGAAGAACGGACCCAGGGTCACCTGGAGCCAGTCGACCAGGTCCTCGATCCAGTTGCGGAGTGGAAGTCTGAAGTCGCTCATGCCACCGCTCCGGTCTGCGGCTCGGTTGTGTCCGGCTCACCATTGCGGCCGGCCAGGGCCGCCAGGATTGCGCCCTTGACGATGACGCCGCGGAGCTTGCCCTGGCGGACAACGGCTATCGGGCCTGTGGCCTGGCTTGCCAGGTCGATGATTTCGCTCAGTGGCGTGTCCAGTTCCACGGATTCGGGCGTCTCGAACTTCGCGGGATCCAGCTTGTCGGCGTCGGGATTGGCCTTCAGCTGCTCGACTACCGTGCCCGACTCCAGGTAGCCCTTCAGATTCCTGTCGGTGTCGGTCACGAATATCCCCGAGAGGCCGTGCCGCCTGAGCTTGGTCAGCACGGTGCGGGGCCCATCGCGCAGGAATGCCGTTGTCAGCGGCGGTTGCATGATGTTGCTAGCCTTCAGCACCTCACTCCGGTCGACGCCCTCCACGAAGGCGCTCACGTAGTCGTTCGCCGGGTGCGCCACTATCTGCTCGGCCCTGCCCACCTGGACCACCTGGGCGTCACGCATGATTGCGATGCGGTCACCGAGTTTCAGTGCCTCATCCAGGTCGTGGGTCACGAACACTATCGTCTTGTTCATGCGGCCCTGCAGCTCGATCAGCTCGTCCTGCATCTCCCTGCGGATGAGCGGATCCAGGGCGCTGAAGGCCTCATCCATCAGCAGTATCGGTGCGTCGACAGCGAGGGCACGGGCCAGGCCCACGCGCTGCTGCATGCCGCCTGAGAGTTCACCCGGCAGGTTGCCCTCCCAGCCGGCCAGGCCGACCAGCTCGATTGCCCGGTTGGAACGTTCCAGCCGCTCGGACTTCTTCACCTTCTGCAGTTCCAGGCCGAAGCCCACGTTGTCCAGCACGGACCGGTGGGGCAGGATGGCGAAGTTCTGGAAGACCATGCCGCTGAACATCCTGCGCCTGACGTCCATCAGCTCCCGTCGCCCCAGCTGCGTGATGTCCTGACCCGCCACCAGGATTCTGCCTGCAGTGGGCTCGTGCAGCCGGTTGAGCAGCCTGAGAAGCGTTGACTTGCCGCTGCCGGACAGTCCCATCAGCACGAACGTCTCACCCTCGTTGATCTCGAGCGAGACGTCGTACACACCAACCGCGTTTCCGGATCGTTCCTGCGCCTCGGCCTTGCTGCCGCCCCCTCGCATGAACTCAAGGGCGGCTTCAGGCCGGGGCCCGAAGACTTTCGACAGGTTCTCTGTCGCCAGAATCGTCACTTTTTCAGCTCCTAACCACTGCACCAGAGCACTGGGCTCGCCGCGTCTTACGTGTTCAACCTCTTTCCAGGCTGGTCATGCCCGAATGCAGTACCTTCCTCTCATGAGAAGGCAATGTTATAGACCCTAGCATGCGTTTACAGGAGCGGCCGTCCCGATTCAGAGGCCAAGTATCAGGGCGAACATAAGCGGAGCGACGATGGTGGCGTCGGATTCGATGATGTACCTGGGCGTGTCGATGCCGAGTTTGCCCCA
>CAYMUK010000033.1:0-1226 GCA_964393655.1 uncultured bacterium
GACGAAGACTGTAGCGGTCCTCGGTGCCGGCACCATGGGCGCTGGCATCGCCCAGGCCACGGCGGGCGCCGGCCACAGCGTGCTGCTATATGACATAAACGACGCTGCCCGCCAACGCGGGGTGGACGCCATCGCCTCAAGCCTGGCGCGTTTCGTCAGGAAGCAGACGTTGACCCAGGACGAGGCCGACGCCGTACTGGGCCGCGTGGCTAAGATCGAGGACATGGCCGCCATCGCAGATGCCGACATCGTGATCGAGGCTGTGCCGGAGAACCTGGACCTGAAGCAGCAGGTCTGGCAGCAGGCCGCTGCAGCAGCGCGGGAAGACGCGCTGCTGGCGACCAACACCTCGAGCCTTTCGGTCACGCAGATCGCGGCGTTCACCGCGGGCAGGGAGGCACGGTTCTGCGGGATGCATTTCTTCAACCCGGTCCCGATGCTGCCGCTGGTGGAAGTCGTGAAAGCCCAGCTCACGGACGATGCGACGGTGGCGGACGCCACCAGCTTTGTTGAAAGCATTGGCAAGACTCCGATAGCCTGCAGCGACACCCCCGGTTTCATCGTCAACCGCCTGCTCATTCCCTACATGAATGATGCGGTGCACGCCCTGGCGGAGGGGGTCGGGACGGCGGAAGATATCGACAAGGCCATGAAACTCGGCGCCAACATGCCTCTGGGGCCGCTCGCCCTGTGCGACCTGGTGGGCCTGGACGTGGCCCTGGCCGCGGCGGAAAGCCTGTACGCCGAGTTCCAGGACCCCAAGTTCCGGATCCACCCACTCCTGCGCCAGCTGGTGCGGGCAGGCAAGCTGGGCCGCAAGTCCGGCGCCGGCTTCTACGAGTACTGAAGGGAAGGCTCAACATGACCGATTTCGAGGAACTGCAACTGGACGGCGACCTGGAGTTCGACAACCTGGACTTCCAGGTGGAAGACGGCGTCGCCATCATCACCCTTAACCGGCCGGACGCACTGAACGCCCTGAACTCCGACCTGATGCTGGAATTCGGGCTGGCGCTGGACATAGCCGCCGGCTCTGACGGTGTGCGCGCCCTGATCCTGACCGGCGCGGGCCGCTCATTCATTGCCGGAGCGGACATCAACGAATTCCGCAACCTGGGTCAGGACCCATTCGCAGGGCGCGACGCCGCCCTTGCCGGCCAGGACGTGCTGGGCAGTCTGGCTGCCATGCCGGTCCCCACCATCGCGGCAATCAACGGCTTCGCCTT
>CAYMUK010000033.1:1326-3081 GCA_964393655.1 uncultured bacterium
CACGGAATGGAGATTGAAGCGGACCTGTTCGGCTTCATCAGCACGACCTCCGACATGAAGGAAGGCACCAGCGCCTTCCTGGAGAAGCGCAAGGCGGAGTTCAAGGGCGAATAGGCCCACGGGCAGCGCAGTTCGGGCGGTGGGGCGTGGTATCAGTTGACCATGCCCTTCCGCATCAAGGTCACCCTCTCGATTCTCCTTACTCTGCTGATCCTGGCACTTGTCGGCCCGCTGCTCGTGCCGGTCTCCCCCCTGCCCGACACCCAGCCGGAAACCGCTCTGGCACAACCGGGCAGCGCCTTCGCTGAACTGGGCCAGCTGGACATCCATTACGTGCAGATGGATGCTGCCACGCCCGGCGCGCCGCAGCTGCAGCAGCCGGTCGTGCTGCTGCACGGCTACCTGTTCAACACGCAAACCTGGCGGCACGTTCAGCCGAGCCTGGCGCAGACGGGCGCAACAATCAGCTTCGACCGCCCCGGCTTCGGCCTCACCACGCGACCGGCGGCGGGCAGCTGGGGCTCTGGCCTGAGCCCATACTCGCCTGAAGCGCACGCGCAGCAGACCCTGCAGCTGCTTGATGAGCTGGACATCGAACAGGCCGTGCTGGTCGGCCACAACTCCGGTGCCGCCGTGGCGCTGGAGGTGGCACTGCTGGCGCCTTCCCGCGTGAGTGGCCTGGTGCTCACCGGTCCCGCCGTCTACCGCGTCGGCGGCCCGCCCGGCTGGCTGAGACCGATCCTGGGCACACCCCACATGAGCCGCCTGGGTCCGCTGCTCATGCGGCAGCTGGCAGGCGACGCCGGCGGCGGCTTCGTGGCCGCGAACTGGGCCGACACGACTCAGATCGACGATGCCGCACTGCAGGCCTACCGGCAGAACTTCCTGGTTCATGACTGGGACCGGGCGCTGTGGGAGGTGTCCAAGGCCAGCCACGAGGTTCCGTTCCTGGACCGGCTGGCCGGCATCGACACCCCCACGCTGGTCGTGAGCGGAGCGGCCGACGCCGTCGTGGAGCCTGAGGAGGCGCAGCGGCTCGCCGCGGAACTGGGCAATGCAACCTTCGCACTGCTGGACGATTGCGGCCACGTGCTGCACGAGGAATGTGCCGCGGAGTTCAGCGAACTGGTCCTCGGCTGGCTGCTGGATGAGAATATCCTCCTGGCACCATGAGGGCCGGTGCTAGTATTGGCTTGTGATCCTCGGTGTCATCAGTGACGTGCACGCGAACGTGCTCGCGCTTGAAGCGGCTGTCGCCGCCATGCGGCAGCGCGGAGTCGACAACATCATCTGCCTGGGCGACCTGGTTGGGTACGGTCCGTCGCCCAACGAGACCATCGACCTGATACGTGCAGAAGGCATAGTCTGCTCCCTTGGCGCAGCCGACGAGCGCATCGCCTTCGATTTCGCCAGGACCCGCAAGCCGCGCGTCGGCGTCGCCGACCAGATCCTGGAATGGACGCGTGAGGTCATTGAACCGCGGCACGTCGAGTTCCTGCGCACCCTGCCTGTGCAAAGGCGCCTGAACACGCCTGCCGGCCGCCTCCGTTTCTTTCACGGCAGTCCGGACACTCCCGGCGAGCGCATCAACCTGAACCAGGATCCCGTCTCGCTCACGCAGCTGCTTGACCGCAACCGCTGCCGCATCATCGTCGCCGGGGCCACGCATGTGCCGTTCTACCGCCAGGTACCCAACGGCTGGGTGCTCAATCCCGGCTCCGTCGGGCTGGCCCTGAACGGCGAGCCGGGCGCGGA
>CAYMUK010000033.1:3181-16256 GCA_964393655.1 uncultured bacterium
CGTTCCCGCAGCGCGCTGAGCAGCGTCACCAGGATGCGGGCACCGGAAGCCCCGATCGGGTGACCCACGGCCACCGCGCCACCACGCACATTGACCCGCTCAGCCGGTAGCGACAGCTCCTGCATGGCTGCGAGCGGCACCACGCTGAACGCCTCGTTTATCTCGAACAGGTCGATTCCTGAGGCCTGCCAGCCGAGCCGGTCCATCAGTTTCTGCATCGCACCCACTGGTGCGGTGGTGAACCACTCGGGTGCGTGGGCGTGGCCGGACCAGCCTTTGACCTTGCCCAGGACTTCCCAGCCGCGCTCCCTGGCCAGTTCCTCGTCGGCCAGGAACAGTGCAGCGGCACCGTCGTTGATGGTCGATGCGTTGGCGGCCGTGATGCTGCCGTCAGCCTCAAAGGCCGGGCGCAACTGCCGCAGCTTGTCAAAGTCCACCTGGTCCGGTCCCTCGTCCCGGTCCACCACGGTTACCTGGCCGCGGCGGCCGGGTACCTGCACGGGCACTATCTCGTCGCCAGAAGCCCCGCCGGCCGCCGCCTGCGCGCGCCGGTACGACTCGGTGGCGAAGTCGTCCTGCTGTTCACGCGTGAAGCCGTACCTGTCTGCCGCCAGCTCCGCGCAGGAGCCCATGTGCTTCTGGTTGTAAACGTCCCACAGGCCGTCATGGACCAGCGAATCGACGACCTTGCCGTCACCCAGCCGCAGGCCCGCGCGGGCGCCCGGCAGCAGGTAGGGCGCGTTGCTCATTGATTCCATGCCGCCTGACAGCACCAGTCTCGCTTCGCCCGAACCGATCAGGCGGCTGCCCTGGATGACTGCCTCCAGCCCGCTGCCGCAGATCTTGTTTAGCGTTACTGCCGCCACTGCACTGCCGAGACCCGCTTTCAGGGCCACCTGGCGCGCGGGAGCCTGGCCCAGGCCCGCTGACAGCACGTTACCGACCAGCGCGTGTTCGACTTCACCTTCTGCCACCCCAAGCCTGGCGGCCAGTTCCTTCACCACCTGCGCTGCCAGATCCGGGGCAGGGAGTGCAGCCAGGCTTCCCTGGAGCGAGCCCAGTGGGCTGCGGCCGGCAGCCACTATCACCGTTGTCACGTCATTCGCCTCACCTTCTGAAGACCAGCGCGCCGGTCTGTTGCAGCCACTGTACCTGCAGCGGAAGTCGCAGGTTGGTCGTGGGCGGCAGCAGAAGCACCCCGCTGAGCGCAGCGGCCGGACCCACCCTGGCGGGGTCACCCTGCAGGATCACCACGCCGTCATCCGGCCCCAGGGTCGCGTTCATGCCGGCCTGGCTCAGCCGGAACTCCAGGTTCGCCGGACCCGGCGTAGAGGCGCCCAGCACGAAGTACAGCGGCCGGTAGCCGCCCAGTTCCGCGTTGAAGGAATCTAACTCCGGGCGCCTTTCCGGATACGCCAGCGCCAGCAGGCCCAGATCCACCAGCAGCATGCTCTGGCCCTGGGCCTGCAGCCGCAGTGCCCTGACGCCATTTGCCAGCTCGACAGTCGCGCTCCCCGCCGCCCGGGGCGGAGCGATTGCGGCCGGTTCCTGCGGCAAGGTGGGCGGTTCAGCGGTCGCGTCAGCCAGCAGCAGCCTGGTGCGGTCGGGCATTATCACCACGATGCCACTCACGGTGCCGCCCAGCTGCTCCAGCATTGACAGCGGTGCCCACACCTCGCCGGCAAGCTCCAGCACCGGAGCATTCAGCCTCAGCTCGGTGGTGCCGCTTCCGGCGGAATCCTGCCACAGGAAGTCCTGCTCCCCTGCGAACACGGTCAGGATGCCGAAACCGGTCCTGACCACGGTGGACGAGCCGATGCTGGTGGCACCTGTGCCCAGGCCACGCGCGAGGTCGGCCACGCTCACGTAGCTGACGCCGAACACCTCGGTGGTTGCCAGCTGCTGTCCCAGCGCAAAGCCGCAGAGCAGCAGCGCTGCGGTTAACCATCTGCAGAGCATCACACCGAAGCTTAGCAACCACGCGCAACCGTGTCCCGGAGCGGAGTGACACGGGTACGCGCTGCTACAATGGGCTATCGAAAAGGTTCACGGCAAACTATCGGGACTCAAGCAGAACGAAATCAAGCGGCTCAGCAACCTCTACCGCCGCAAGGTGCCGCCCCAGGCGGTCGTGACTGCCGACCTGGCACGCGCGCTGGTGGCACTGTCGGCGGAACTGGGCCGTGGCATCAGCCTGCTGCTGGACAGGCGCGGGCGCGTGGTGACCGTGGCGGTTGGCGACGCGGCTGACACACCACTCCCGGAACTGCACGGCGAGGCGGAAGCCAGACTTTACGGACTGAGACTCGTGCACACCCACCTGAAACCCGGTGGTCTGAGTGGCAACGACCTGTCGATGCTATTCCTGCACCGGTTGGACGCGATGGTTGCCATCGACGTCTCCCCACAGGGGGACACCGCCGTTGCGGGCAGCAGCCAGCTGGCGACGGTATCGCCGCCCACCAGCAGCGAGGAAGACTGGATAATCGACGCGCCCACCAGCGTCCAGTCACTGGAGCAGGAGAATTTCCTGCACCGCATGGACGCGCTGGAGGAGGAGCTGGCCCGGTCACGCCAGCTGCGCGAGGTGACGCGCAGCAGCGCAGAACGCGCTGTCCTGGTGGGCCTGCAGACGACCGAGGACCACGAGGAGGCCGTCGCCCGCGTGGACGAGCTGGCGGAGCTGGCCCGTTCCGCTGGTGCTTTTGTGGCCTACAGCAGCGTACAGTCACGGCGCAAGGCCGACCCGCGAACGCTGGTGGGCGGCGGCAAGCTGCAGGAACTGGTCTCCAAGGCGTACCACGAGGACGCGGACCTGCTCATTTTCGACCGGGAACTCACGCCGGCACAGGGACGCGAGATCGAGAAAGCCACGAACCTGAAGGTGCTGGACCGTACCCAGCTGATCCTGGACATCTTCGCCCAGAACGCCCGTGGTTACGAGGCCCAGGTGCAGGTGGAACTGGCGCAGCTGCAGTACCAGCTGCCCCGGCTCGCCGGCCGCGGCGTGACCATGAGCCGGCTTGGTGGCGGCATCGGCACGCGCGGCCCGGGTGAGACCAAACTCGAGGTCGACCGGCGCCGCATCCGCGACCGCATCACGGCACTGGAGAAATCGGTGGACGAGATCAGCCGCCGCCGCTCGGAGACCCGCAAGCAGCGCACCGCCTCGGTGGTGCCCGTCGTCGCCCTGGTGGGTTACACCAATGCCGGCAAGAGTTCGCTCTTCAACGCGCTGACGAAATCCGACGTGCTGTCGAAGTCCCGCCTGTTCGCCACCTTGCGGCCCACCACGCGTGAGGCCTGGCTGCCGCAGCTCGGCGAGTGGGGTGCCAAGGTGCTGCTCACCGACACGGTGGGCTTCATCCGCGACTTGCCAGACGAACTCGTTAACGCGTTCCGGGCGACACTGGAAGAGCTTCACGACGCTGACCTGCTGCTGCACGTGGTTGATGCCGCGTCACCGGGCGCCCCCGAGCGGGTGGATTCGGTGAACCGCATCCTGGACGACCTGGAGCTGACGCCGCCCCGACTGATTGTTCTCAACAAGAGCGACGTGGCCGATGAACGCACGCTGGAGCAGCTGCAGGAACGCTACGCCGCACTGGCGGTTTCTGCGGTCACAGGCGCGGGGCTCGCAGAACTGCAGGCCAGGCTCGCAGGCATAGTCGAGCCGGTGCAGCCAGCCGAAGCCGTAAGCAACTGATAATTCTTCAGCGGCGCCTGAAGGTTGCCGCCAGCACGAACAGCAGGGCCTGCGACAGGATGATGACACTGCCGCTGGGAACATCCAGCCAGAACGACAGCAGCAGGCCGGCAACAGTACTGACCAGGCCGATAATCACGGCCCTCACGGTCATGCTGGCCAGCGACCTGGAGACCAGGCGGGCCGCGGCAGCCGGAATAACCAGGTAGGCCGCCATCAGCACTACGCCCACCACCTGCGCGCTCACCACCACGATCAGTGCGGCCAGGGCGAACAGCACGTACTCAAGCAGGCGCACGCGAACACCATCGGTCTGGGCCAGCTCGCTGTCAAAAGTGGCGTAGGCCAACCGGGACCAGAGCAGGCACAGCGCTGTCACGCAGATTACGAAGACGCCCAGGATGACCAGGAGGTCGGTAGGTGAGACGGCCAGGATCGAACCGAAAAGCAGGCTGAACACGTCCACGGAAGTGCGCTCGGGCGGGACTATCGACACGAACAGCACAGCCAGGGCCACGGTGACCGCGAAGAACACGCCAATCACCGTGTCGGACCCCAGCTGGGTGCGGTCACGAACAAAGGCGATGCCCAGTGCCACCAGCAGGGTGAAGGGCACGGCGAGCGTCAGCGGGTACTGCAGGATGCCGCTGTCGCCACTGAAAGCGGCGACCAGCGCACCGAGGGCGATGCCGCCGAAGGAGGCGTGCGCCAGTCCGTCCCCCAGGAACGACAGGCCGCGCTGCACCACGAAGGTGCCAACAATCCCGGCCATGACAGCGATTGCAAGGCCGGCTATGAGGGCGCGCTGCATGAAGGCGAAGCTGAACAGGAGGCTTAAGTCGTCGATCACACCACAAGCACCCTGTGGCCATGCCCGCGGTGGCCGTACGCGTCCCGCAGCACCTCGTCGGTCATCACGTCGGCGGGGGCTCCGAATGCCCGCAGGCTGCGGTTCAGTACCGCCACCTGGTCGGCGTGGTAGCGCGCCGCTGTCAGATCGTGGGTAATCATCACCACCGCGGCGCCACTCTGGCGCTGGTAGTTCTCGAGCAGCTGGTAGAGGTCGTGTTCCGCCAGGAAGTCCACGCCTGTGGCGGGCTCGTCCAACAGCACTACCTGCGGCCGCCGGACCATGGCGCGGGCCAGGTAGGCGCGCTGCACCTCTCCGCCCGAGAGCTGCGACAGCCGCCGCTTGAGCAGCTGGTGGGCGCCAACCAGCCTGAGCGCCTCGGACGCGAGTTCAAGCTCGCTGGCGGTGATCCGCACAGGCCACGACCTGCGCAGCCCCGAGACCACCAGCTCGGCAGCGCTGGCCGGGAAGCTCCGGTCGAAGGTCTTCAACTGCGGTACGTAACCGATCAGGTCAGGCCGCACGCCGGCGTCGTGACCGAAGATGGCGGCGTGGCCGGAACCGGGCCTGATAAGGCCAAGCGCCACCTTGATGAGCGTGCTCTTGCCACCGCCGTTGGGTCCGACAATGGCGAGCGTCCGCCCCGGCTCCAGGTCGAGGCTGACGTTCGTCAGTGCCTCCACGATGCCGTAGCGGACGCTTACGTTATGTATGTGGACCGCCGGGTAGGACTTCATGGTCACTCCCTCAGACGGGGCCAATAGGGGCTGGCCTTGTGGTCAGTTCCTGTTGAGTTTCTGCGGGTTGACAAGCAGGGTGGGGTCCAGGCTGCGGAGGGCCTTGGCGCTGATCCACATGCGCTGCGGCTTGCCGTCCACCCAGACAGTCTTCTTCTGCAGGTTCGGCTTGACGCTGCGCTTGTGCACGCCGACCTTCTTCAGGCCTACGCCGCCACGCTTCTTGGGCGAGCCCTTGCGGATGCTGGTTGTTGAATGCCGCGTCTTGCGGCCGGTGATTGCACAAACTCTGGCCATGATTCCTGTCTCCTCCAGCGCCACCGGACCTGCACTTGGTGCCCCGGAAGCAAACTTGATGATTCTAGCAGACTTGTGGTACCTGAAGCAACCAGGCCGGCTACCGTGCGAGCAGCGGTCCAAGCGGCTCCCCCGCCAAAAGGTGCACGTGCAGGTGCGGGACTTCCATGTGGGCGTGCTCGCCTGAGTTCACTATCAGCCTGAAGCCCTTGTCGAGCCCCTCCTGCTCCGCCACGCGCCTGGCCACCAGGAACAGGTGACCCAGCACCTCCTGATCGTCCGGCTCGACGGTGGAGGCCATCACGATGCGCCTGTTGGGGATCAGCAGAATGTGCACCGGTGCCTGCGGGTTGATATCCCTGAAGGCCGTCACGAGGTCGTCCTGGTACACGATGTCCGCCGGCACCTCGCGCCTGACTATCCTGCTGAAGATGGTTTCTTCCGTCATTGCCTGCCCCCTTCTGCTGCTCCCGCAGCCTCCTTCAGTTCAGCCATGGTGAACAGCGCGCGCAGCTCGACCCGCTCCGCCGCGAGCGCCTCGGTGCCGCCCGCCTGCCTGTCTATCACGCACACCGCCGTGTCGATGCTGGCCCCCAGCCTGCGCAGGTCACCGGTGGAGATGACGACCTGACCACCCGAAGTCACCACGTCCTCAATTACCACCAGTCTGCGGCCCGCCACTTCGCCACCCTCGGCCAGCCGCATGGTGCCGTAGTCCTTGGCCTTCTTGCGCACGCTCAGCAGCGGCAGTCCGGACAGCTGCGAGAGCACCGTCGCCAGCGGCACCCCGCCCAGTTCCAGGCCCGCCAGTGCGTCAGCGTCCGGCGGCAGCAGCGGCAGCATCGCCTCCGCGATCGCCCTGAGCAGCTGCGGGTCACTCTCGAACAGGTACTTGTCGAAGTACTCGCTCGCCACCGCACCGGAGCGCAGCACAAAGCTGCCCTGGAGGTTTGAGGCGTCATGGATCTTGCGGGCCAGCTCGCTGCGGTTCATGGGGCCAATGTAACCGGGAAGCTGCCCGCAGTGATAAATTCAGGCTCATGCCAGCCAGCAAGACTTATCTGATCAGGGTTCCTGCAACCAGCGCCAACCTGGGACCCGGCTACGACTGCCTGGGCCTTGCCGTGGACCTGTGGCTGGAGGTCACGGCCCGCCTGGCCGACCATGACAGCTTCGACTATCACGGTGAGGGCCAGTTGCCCGACACTCCCCACAACCTCACTCATCAGGGCTTCGCCTCTGTCTACCGGGAACTGGGTCTGGAAGTGCCCCGGGTGGCTTTCACGGTGCAGAATCCCGTTCCGCTGGCCCGGGGCCTGGGCTCGTCATCCGCCGCCCTGGTCTCCGGCGCCGTCGCCGCTGACCGGTTCACGGGTGGCAGGTTGGGCCCGGACGGCGTCTTCCAGCTGTGCGCCCGTGCCGAAGGGCACCCGGACAACGTCGCACCGGCCGTGTTCGGTGGCTTCACGGTGTCCGCCCGGCAGGACGGCAGTTACGTGAGCCGTTCACTGCCTGTGCCCCCGGACTGGCGCTTCCTTTTTGCCATACCGGAGTTCGAACTGCCGACAATTGCGGCCCGCAAGGTGGTGCCCGAGACTTTCGCGAGGCAGGACCTGATCAGTACGGCCTCGCGGACTGCGCTGTGGTCCCTGGCGGTGGCCACCCGTGATCCCACGCTGCTGGACGCTGCCACCCGCGACGTGGTGCACCAGCCTTACCGTGAGCGGCTCCTGCCAGGTTTCAGCCGCGCGCTGGAAGCGGCACGCGAGGCGGGTGCCTGGGCGGCCTTCCTGTCCGGGGCTGGGCCCAGCCTGGCTGCCGTCTGCGCGGAAGGAGCGACCACCGAGGTTGCCGAGGCGCTGGCCGGTTACGGGCGGGTCATCGAACTGCAGGCCGTGGGCGGCCACGAGGTCAGCGAACTGCCCTGAGCACCTTGAATCCGGCTGCGTCACGCACTGTCTGCAGCTTGCGCCAGTCCGCCAGGAGCGGCTCGTAGGGCAGCGCCCGGTTGGCGACCAGCCACAGTTCCCCGCCCGGGGCCAGCCGCCGCCTTGCAGTGGCAATGAACGCACGTGGCAGGTCCAGGCGGACACCCTTGCCCACGTGGAAAGGCGGGTTCATCAGCACCGTGTCGAAGCGGTCAGCCCGCTCCAACCCGGCGTCGAGGTCGGAGTGCAGCACCCTGATCCGGTCTGACAGTGCCAGCCGTCTTGCGTTCGCCTCAGCGCTCCTGACTGCAGCCAGGTCATCATCAAGTGCGCTCACCAGTGCACCGGCTAAGGCTGCGACCAGTGCCAGCAGCCCGTAACCGCAGCCCAGGTCCAGGACTTTCCGGCCGGCCAGCCAGCCGGGTTCGCCCAGTGCCTCAAGCAGTTGCCTTGTCCCCGGATCGAGTTTGCCGGCAGCGAAAGTGCCCCTGGTTGCCTCGAGCTGCAGGCCGGCAGCCTCGAATTCCACTTGCGTGGGCGGCACCTCGGATGGCAGCGCGTTTCGGCAATCCAGCAGGCGCCAGCCTTTGTCCCGCCTGATCACTTCCGCGCTGGCAAACAGGCTGGCGGCCAGCTTTTCGAAGCGCTTGGCACCCGCGTCCCTGTGATTGAGCAGCAGCAGCCTGCCCGTGGCCAGTCGCGAGGCTGCGGACAGGATCTCCAGTTCCACGCGCGCGTTGCCGCGGTCGGCCTGCGGTTGCAGCAGGACGGTGTCCGGCTGCCCCGGCGGTGCGTCCCAGGGCAGCCCTGCCTGTGCCGCGCCACTCTTGAGCGCGCAGCCCAGTGCGGCGGCCGACGCCTCGAACACGTGGCTCTCCAGCCCCTGCGAACGGGCCGCAAGCGCGCCCAGGCCGGCAGTGCCGCTGGCGTCAAGCACGCTGCCTGCCTCGCCGAAATCAGTTTTCAGGATGGTGTCCGCGCCCGGCGGAAGACCGGGATGGCCGCGCACTCCCGGTTTGCTTAAGAATTCGCCTGCAGGCAGCTGCCATGTGGTGGTTCTGAACCAGTCTTCGCCTTGCATCCGACCATTCTAGGCCCGGACCGATGCTAGGCTCCTGAAACGTGAGAGTGATACTCGGCCTGGACACGTCATGCGATGACACCGGCGTTGGCGTGGTGGTGGACGGCCGCGTGGCCTCCAACGTGGTGGCCTCGCAGACCGAATTGCACGAGCCTTTCGGTGGTGTCATGCCGGAGGTCGCCAGCCGGGAGCACCTGAAGGTCATCCGGCCGGTAACCGAACGTGCGCTTGCCGAGGCTGGTGTCGGCATGGCTGACCTCGACCTGGTGGCGGCCACGCGTGGTCCCGGCCTGGTCGGCGCGCTTCTGGTGGGGCTGAATTACGGCAAGTCGCTGGCGCTGGCGCGCGGCTTGCCGTTTCTGGCGGTCAACCACCTGGAGGGGCATATCGCCTCAAGCGTGGTGGACAGCGACCTGGAGCCGCCCTTCCTGAGCCTGATTGCCAGCGGCGGCCATACCAGCCTGTTCCGGGTGGACGCCTGGGGGGACTACAGGGAACTGGGCCGGACCCGTGACGATGCGGCCGGCGAGGCCTTCGACAAGGTGGCCCGGCAGCTGGGTCTGCCCTACCCGGGCGGGGCCGCGCTGTCGAAACTGGCCGAGGATGGGGACCCGGAGGCGGTACGGCTGCCCGAGCCCCTGAAGCACCAGAAGGGCTACGAGTTCTCGTTCAGTGGTCTCAAGACCGCAGTGGCCAACGTCCTTGCCAGGCAGCCGGAAGTGAAGCCTGCAGACGTGGCGGCTTCGTTCCAGAGGACAGTCGTGGAGACGCTGCTGCGAACCGTAACGCGCGCGGTCAGGGACACCGGCATCACCCGGGTGAGCGTCGCGGGCGGCGTCGCCGCCAACAGCCTGCTGCGCCGGCAACTGGCTGGACAGGACTTCCAGGTCCACTTCCCGCCGCTCGCACTGGCCGCGGACAATGGCGCCATGATCGCGCTGGCCGCCCATCAGCTGATCGAAAGCGGTGCCAGGCACCCGTCTGAGGGGGAGCTGGCGCTCGACGCACTGCCCTATTTCCCGCTGGCCGATTCAGTCGCGGGGTAGCTGACCGGGTTTGTCCAGGTCCGCTCCCAGGCTGGCGTCCCGGGCCCAGATGGCCCGCGCCTCGTGACCCAGCAGTTTGCTGACGCGCTCCTCCAGCCGCGGCAGGTCAGCCTGACCGCGCAGCAGCGCGAAAAGCGTGCCGGCTCCGAGCAGTGAGCTGAGTGCCAGGGGATTCTTCCGGGCAGCGAAGAAACGGTCGGTGAGTTTCAGGAGGTCGGGTACGACCTGCGGCGCCAGCAGCGCAACGTTCCCACCTGTAACCATTCCCTGTTTCAGGCGCACCCAGGTGCGCTCCTGGTCCGGAAATTCTTGCAGCGACAGCTCACGCGTCACTATGGGGTAGTTGAGGTCGAAAACGGCCTGTTCCAGGAACCTGTCGATGGCGCCTGAGTCGAGCCATGGCAGGTCCGCGGTGCAGATGAGCAGTCTGCTGCCGGGGGCCACCGCCAGTGCCGCACCAAGGCCCATGGCGACTGAATCGGAGAACTGCCTGCCCGAGGCCAGAGTGAAATCGGGGCGGGCGGCCAGGGCGGCTGGCGGTTCACCCACGTAGACGATGCTGCCGATCGCGCCGGAGCCCCGCAGGGACGTGAGGACCCTGTCGGCCAGCGTCCGGCCCCGGAACATCACATGCGCCTTGTTGCTGACGCCCTGATGCCGGGCGAGTCTGTCGGTTGCGTCGCCGCCGGCCAAAACCACGGCGGTCACTTTCCTGTCTGAATCAACTTTCAGGTCATTGGGAACAAAATCCATGGGCTGCGGCCGATTCTACCAGCCGCAGCCCATGTTCAAGGCTCAGGTTGTCGTTTTCAGGCTCAGCGCCTCTGCTGCTGGACCCTTACTTCCGCGGTACTGCCGGCATTGATCCGCACGTTGCTGGTGTGGGTGCTGAAGCCCGGTGCCACCACGACCAGTTCGTAGGTGCCGGCGCTCAGGCCGGTCAGGTCCAGGACTCCAGTGCCGTTGGGGATGGTGCCCTGGTGAATGCCATCAAGATACACCTGTGCGCCGCCCACGTTGGCCCGGATGCGCAGGTTGCCGCTGAGCGCGGCCAGGCTGCCGTTCACGGTCTGGCGCGTGTTGGCGCTGACAGTGAAGGTGACAGTGGCGGAGCTGTAACCGTCGCGCTCGAAGCGGGCGGTGTGGGTGCCGGTCTCAAGCGTCTGGTTGTTGAGCGGGGTGGTCCCCAGGTAATCGCCGTTCAGGTAGACCTCGGCGCGGTTCGGACTGCTGTGGAACGAGACCGTGCCGGTCTGGCGCACGGGGCGCAGATCCGCATGGATGCCGGTCTGCTGGCCGTTGCTGATGCCGACCTGCTGGCTGAAGGTCTCATAGCCGTTCAGCTCGACACGCAGGTTGTAGTTGCCGCCCCGGGCGGTGTAGGTGACGGGCGTGTAGCCGATGAAGTTCCCGTCAACATACGCGGCCGCTCCACTGGGACTGGATTCGATGCGCAGCGTACCGGTGGTGGGTTGCGCGGGCGGGTTGCCTACCCAGAAATGGGCGGTGTCAGTCACCCAGTTGCCCTGGGGCAGTGGTGTGACGATGATGCTGAGGGCGGAAGCGAAGCCGCTCTCACCCAGGTTCGAGCTGAACATGTTCTCGTTCTGCGTGAAGTTCACCAGGGTCCTGGTGCTCAGCTGGTCACGGCTCGCCACGGCGATCACCTTGTCCAGGCCGGCCGGCCCGTCAATCTGGAAGGTGTAGTTGGCGCCGGGCGGCGGGAAGGTCTTGGTCTGGCCGGCACGCAGGAAGTTGCTGCGTCCCGCTTCATCCAGCTCGTTGGGCAGGATCTGGACGATCTCGCCGTCGGACCGGACGTTGAACAGGTACAGGTAGGCATCCGCATTCACGGTCGCCGAGATGCTGATGTTCTCGCCGATCTGATAGCTGGGCGTGTTGCCCGACTTGTTCAGGCGGACATCCACCTCGAATGAAGGATTCGGATTGACTACGATTCCCTGCGGGTTGATGATCACGTTCTGTGCGAAGGTGGCGGTTACAAACAACATTACTGCCAGGCTGACTAGCTTGCGCATGGTTGTAACTCCTTTCATGCCTGGAGGGTATCAGTTTGGTCTTCCCGCAAATGTGCCCAAACTTAAGAACTCTTCATGCTCAAGGGTTCTGCCGCTGTCCATTAACCGGGCTTAATGTTGCTGCAGGAAATCCGGGCAGCGGCCGCGTATCATGCAGCCATGAAACCATTCGGACCCGCACCCGTCCGCCGCCTGCTGCTCCTCCTGTCCGCGACGCTGGTTGCCTCCGGCGCTCTGGCCCAGGAGCCCACTGCCGACGAACTGATCAGCCGCATGCAGGAGACCATTGACGCCACCACCGACGCCAGCTTCCTGGTGACAGGAGAGCTGCTTGGCTCCGATGGCACCACGTACCAGCTGGAGCTGGAGGTGGAAGCGATGCCGGCCGAGCAGCTGATCCGCATCTTCATAATCCAGCCCGACGCTCTGGCCGACAATTTCATCATCGTCACGCCCGAGGAGCTCTACAACTACAACTACCTGACCAACCAGGTGGTGGTGTACGACGCGGGTGACCCGCAGGCGTACGGCCCGCTGGCCGGTGACGCCGAGGGTGACTTCGAGCTCAGCCTCGATCTGGCCGGACTGTTTGCCGGCTGGCAGGCGGAAGTGCTTGGTCCGAACGACACGCGCTTCGGCCCGGCGCAGGAGCTGATGCTGACCAACCTGGATGAGAATGCCAACATCGCCCGGGCCGTGGTCTACGTCCTGGAGGAATCCGGGTTCCCGCACCGGGTGATTCTGCAGACCGCCACGGGCGACACCATGCTGTTCATCGAGCTTGGCCAGGTCGAATTCGACACGGGCTTGAGCGCAGAGGACCTGCTCTGGTACCCGCCAGACGCGGAGCTGATCGACGAGCGCTAGACCATCCGGGCAGGTACGACCGCCTCATCGAATTCCTCCGCGCTCAGGTGACCCAGCCTGAGCGCGGCTTCCTTGAGCGACAGGTCCTCCCGGTGCGCCAGCTGCGCTATCTCGGCTGCCTTGTAGTAGCCGATGCGGCTGTTCAGCGCGGTCACCAGCATGAGGCTGTTGTCCACATGTCGCTCCACATTCTTCCGCCTGACCTCAATGCCACTTACGCAGTTGTCGCTGAAGCTCAGGCAGGCGTCACCAAGCAGCCGCACAGACTGCAGCAGGTTGTGGATCATTACCGGCATGAACACGTTCAGCTGAAAGTGACCGTGACTCCCGCCCATGGTGATTGCGGCGTCGTTGCCGACCACCTGGGCGCAGACCATCGTCAGTGCCTCCGCCTGGGTCGGGTTCACCTTGCCCGGCATGATCGATGAGCCCGGTTCGTTCTCGGGCAGCTGCAGCTCGCCGATGCCGCTTCTGGGACCCGAACCCAGCAGCCGGATGTTGTTGGCAATCGCCATCAGGCTGAC
>CAYMUK010000034.1:0-16004 GCA_964393655.1 uncultured bacterium
CTGTCCACGTCACGTCCGACGTAGCCGACCTCGGTGAACTTGGTGGCCTCGACCTTGATGAACGGCGCGCGCGCCATCCGTGCCAGTCGCCTGGCGATTTCGGTCTTGCCGACGCCCGTGGGACCAATCATCAGGATGTTCTTGGGTGTGATGTCCGCCTGAAGTTCCGCCGGCAGCTGCCGGCGCCGGTAGTGGTTGCGGATCGCGACGGCGACGCTGCGTTTCGCCTTGGCCTGACCGATGATGTGCCGGTCGAGCTCTTCCACTATCTGAAGCGGAGTGAGTGCGAACTCGCCAGCTGCTGCCTGCACGGCCACGAGTTCACTCATCGGACTGCGCCTCTCCCTCGGCCTGGTGGGGTTCGCCGCCGACGCTCAGGAGCGTGAGGTTGCCGCTGGTATAGATGTCGATTTCCGCCGCGATCAGGAGTGCCTTCTCGGCGATCTCGGGTGCGGGCAGGTCGGTGTTGCGCAGCATAGCCAGCGCCGCCGCCTGGGCGTAGGCGCCACCGGAACCCACCGCCACCACGTTCTCATCCGGCGCGATTATGTCACCCATGCCGGACAGCGTCAGCAGCTGGGTCGCGTCCGCCACTATCAGCAGCGCCTCCAGGTTACGGAGCATCTTGTCGCTGCGCCACTCCTTCACCGTCTCCACGGCGGCCCGCATCAGGTTGTCCCGCGCGGAGCCCAGGTTCCCTTCGAACTTCTCCAGCAGCATGAAGGCATCGGCGACAGTGCCGGCGAAGCCGGTCAGGATCCTGCCTTCGGACAGCGCCCTGACCTTCACTGCACCTTTTTTCACAATCGTGTCGCCCAGGGTGACCTGGCCGTCCCCGGCAAGTGCGGAGACGCCGTCCCTGTGGACCGCCACGATGGTTGTTCCGTGCATACGTTCCATATCCGAGCACTGTATCAGTTGGCCATTGCCGGGCATGTACGGCAGTGCTCCGGCGAAGGCTGTAGCATTACAGGCATGTATTTCCAGGAATTCTCCCCCGGTCTCATCGAGGTGATTGTCGGCCCAATGTTCAGCGGCAAGTCCGAGGAACTCATAAGGCGGGTCAGGCGGACGCTGATTGCGGGCCAGAATGTGCAGGTGTTCAAGGCCGCAATTGATGACCGCTACGATGCGGAAGCAGTGGCGTCCCATGACGGTGGTCGGCTTGAGGCTAGAGCAGTGGCTGACACCATGGAACTGGACAGGCTCATAAGTTACGACTCGCAGGTGGTGGCCATTGACGAGGCGCAGTTCCTGGACGAGCAGATTGTGCCCCTGTCACTCGAGCTGGCGGAGGCCGGCAAGCGCGTGATTCTGGCCGGTCTCGAACTCGACTTCCGCGGGGTGCCCTTCGGGATGATGAACGACCTGCTGGCGCACGCCGAGTTTGTCACCAAGCTGACTGCCATCTGCCGCTGCGGCCGCGCCGCCACGCGCACCCAGCGCCTCATTGCCGGGCAGCCGGCCCACTTCGAGGATCCCGTGATCATGGTGGGGGCGAAGGAAAGCTATGAACCGCGCTGCCGCGGCTGTCACATGGTCATGCAGGGACGCCGGGCGCTCCCGCTATTCGAAGCTGCCTGAGTCCTAAGGCTCCAGGCGGCCGGAATCGCGCGGGAAGGCACGGGCGAAGCGCACGTTGCCTATACCGAGCAGCAGTGAGGTCAGTCTTTCCGCCCCCAGTGCGAAACCCCCGTGCGGCGGCATGCCGTGCTGGAAGACTTCCAGGTAACCACTGAAGTCCTCGGGGTCAAGCTTGCGGGCGCGCAGTTCCTGCAGCAGCGTGGCGTGCTCGTGCACGCGCTGGCCGCCCGAGGAAATCTCGGTGCCGCGGAAGATCAGGTCCAGCCCGCGGGTGAGTCCGCCGGGCAGCGGATAGGTGTAGAACGGGCGGGCCGCCTGCGGGTAGTTGGTGACGAACACGAAGTCGCTGCCGTGCTCCTCCAGTGCCCAGCGGCCAATCAGCCGTTCGGCTTCCGGGTCCAGGTCCTTGCCACCGGACTCGTGCCCGTAGCGCTCCTTCACCAGTTCGCGGGCTTCAAGCAGGGGGATGCGCGGGAACGGGTTCTGCGCTTTTGCCGCCTGCGCCCCCAGCAGTTCGAATTCGGCAGCGCAGGTTTCGCTCACCTGCGTAATCACGTGCCGCAGCAGGCGCTCCTGCAGCTCCATGACATCGGAATCGTCCCTGATGAACGCCAGCTCCACGTCCAGTGAGAGGTATTCGGCCAGGTGGCGCACGGTGTGCGAAAGTTCCGCCCGGTACACGGGCGCGGTTTCATACACCCGTTCGAACACGCCGGCCATGATCTGCTTGTACAGCTGCGGTGATTGCGCCAGGTAGGCCTTGCGGCCGTAGTAGTCGACCTCGAACATGTTGGCGCCACCCTCGGCGCCGGCGCCCACCAGCTTGGGCGTGAAGATCTCCGTGAAACCGTCAGCGTCCAGGAACTGCCTGAAGGCGCGAACGAGTTCAGCCTGCACCTTGAGTGTTGCCCGGGCCTTGAGCCCCCGCACTGTGACCGCGCGGTAGGCCAGCAGCGTTTCGGGATTGGCGTGCCACTCCTCCTTGCTGATTTCCACCGGTGGCGGCACCAGCGCAGCCGAGACAACCTCGAGTCCGGTCGCCTGGACCTCGATCCCGCCAGGTGCCTTAGGACTCACGACAACCTTGCCGGTTACGCGCACGCTGCTCTCGTGAAGTGGCAGATCCACTCCCTGGAACACGCACTGGGCCACTCCGGTGCGGTCCCGCAGAAGCAGGAACCTGATGCCGCCGAGATTGCGCCGGTTGTGCACCCAGCCCTGCAGCGTGATGGTCCGGCCTTCGTTTTCCTTGAGTTCTCGTACGGGAATCAGGGGAGCGTCCATAAGTCAGTGATTATTGCAGGTGAAGTGCTTGAGAAGGCCTATGTGGGCAGCATCCTTGGGCCGGTTCAGCTTCTGCTTGAACGAGATTATGTCCTCCGGCGCCGCCAGAAGCAGCCCTCTCACCGGCCGCGCGCGGGCGAACAGGTCGGCAAGCGGCTCGCCCAGCCAGCCACTGAACACCTCGATGCCCGGTGCCGGCTCTACGGTCCAGTCGACATCCGCGCGCCGCGCCGTGCCCAGCGTCAGGGCGTGCTGCCAGCCTTCGTCACGGGCTGCAAGGTCGATATCACGCGCGGCGTCCAGCAGGCCGTAAAGCACCATCGCCGCACTCGCGTGCAGCAGGACGGTACCTTCGGGGAAGCCGAGGGCCCGAACCTCGTGCACGATACGTTCGGCGTCAAACATCGTCGCAGACTACCAGCACCAGGACCAGGCCGGAATGCACCCGCACCGTGGTGGCACTGCCTGTCACGTTCGAGATTCCGAGTCCGCTGCCGAACGGCAGTTCGGCGCCCGTGAGTTCGTAAAGGGACCCGCTTAAGTCAACCCGGCAGCCCGGTTCCAGCGCCAGCGCGCTGAAAGTACTTCCTGGTGGAACGGGCAGTTCGAGGCTGTCGCCTGCCGCGAGCGGCCAGGCCAGGGTCCCGTCGCCCGCCAGGGAAACGTCGACGGCTTCGCGGCGCAGCCTGGCTGCAAGCAGCAGGTTGGCCAGCCCATGGTCGTGCCTGGCGCCCAGGGCACCGGCAAGCACGATGCGGGTGGCGCCCCTGGCCCGGGCCTCCTGAACCGCGAGTTCCAGGTCGGTGAAGTCCTTGTCCGCGTTGAACCGCATGACCTGCACGCCGTGAACCCGCTCCAGGTCCGCTTCTGTCACTGAATCCAGGTCGCCAAGCAGCAGGTGTGGCTTCAGGCCGGCCGCCAGTGCGTGGCGCAGTCCGCCGTCCACGGCCAGCAGCAGCTCCGCATCCGCAACCTCACGCTCCAGCCACGCCGAGTCGGCCTTGAGTTCACCGGCGGCCAGGAGCACGGCCTTCATTCCGGCTCCAATGCCCGCCAGGCATGCTCCGGAATTTGCAGGCCCAGCCTGTCACCGGCAGCCGGCAGTCCTGCCAGTTCCCGGGAATGGCCCGTCCAGTGGAAGGGCTGCTCCCAGCCGTCCGGCAGGAGTTCAAGCTCAAGCCGGCTGCCGTGTGGGTAGGCGCGACTTACGGTGGCGGGCAGTCCGTGTTCCTTATCCGCGGACAGCCTGATGAGGCCGTCATCTAGCAGTCGGGGGCGCGGGCCCAGGAAGACATTCCGGTAACCGAGGAAGCTGGCCACCCACGCGTTCCTTGGCGCGGTCAGCACCTCTTCGGCCGGGCCGGCCTGAACCAGGGCACCATGGCGCAGCACGCCGATCATGTCCGCCAGGCGGAAGGCTTCCGACTGGTCATGGGTCACGTGGATGGCGCTGAAGCCTGGTCTGTCAAGCAGGTCGGCGAGCTGCTCCGTCAGTTCCTGCCGCAGGTTCGCATCCAGGTTGGACAGGGGCTCGTCCAGCAGGAGCAGTTCAGGTCCCGGCGCCAGCGCGCGGGCCAGCGCCACGCGCTGCTGCTGGCCGCCGGAGAGCTGCTGCATGCGCCTGGACGCCAGTCCGGTCAGTCCCACCAGTTCCAGGAGTTCGCTGACTCTTCTGTCTGTCCGCTCCCGTGACCAGCGCCTTTCCACCAGGCCGAAGGCGATGTTCGCCCGAACATCCAGGTGGGGGAAGAGCGCGTAATCCTGGAACACCACGCCGAAATTACGGAGTCTCGCCGGCCTGCCGGCAAGGTCACGCCCGTCATGCACCACCCGGCCGGCATCGGCGGGCTCCAGGCCGGCCACCACGCGCAAGAGCGTGCTCTTGCCGGAACCGCTGGGACCTATGAGCGCCAGGGTCTGGCCCTCCGGCAGGACAAGCGAGACGTCGTCCACAGCCACCACGGAACCGTAGTGCCGCGTCAGGTGTTCAAGCTGCAGGGCCATTCCTGAACAGTATCACTGGCCGGACTGGCCTCTCTCCGCCCATGACTCCCTGAGTGCCTGCTCGAACACTTCAACCGGCTGGGCGCCACTGAGACCGTACTTGCGGTCCAGCACGAAGAACGGCACACCGCGCACACCGAAGTTGCCGGCCTGCTGCTGGTCGCCCGCAACCTCGAGGGCGAACTCCTGGCTGTCCAGTACGCGGTCTACGTCGGCGGCAGGCAGACCCACTTCCGCCGCCAGGCCGCGCAGGACTTCCCTGTGACCCACATTGACCCGCTCTGCGAAGTGTGCGCGGAACAGCCGCTGCTTGAGGGCGTGCTGCAGGCCATGCCCTGCCGCCAGGTGCAGCAGCCGGTGGGCGTCCAGCGTGTTGGTGGGAATTCCGCCCTGTGGGCTCATCGTAAGACCCACCTGGCCCGCCCGCTCCGCCACCTGGGCCTGGTTCGCCTCGGCCTGTTCACGGCTCATGCCGTACTTGCGGGCGAGCATCGTGATGGTATCGGTGTCCTGATCAACCTCAGCCTGCGGATCCAGCTGGAAGCTGCGCCAGTGAATCTCGACCTCATCCCGGAACGGCATCTTTTCCAGCGCCAGCTCCAGGTGGCGGCCGCCAATGTAGCAGAAGGGGCAGGCGATATCGGACCAAATCTCTATCTTCATGCCAGCAAGTCTAGTCGCCGACCCGCCAAGGAGGGCGCCGGGAGGCTACAACCCGGCTATTGACCGCCTGTGCGGCAGCGTTGTAGAGTCATACGTTTCCAAATTCCCTTGTCGGCCTTGGAACCAGGGTTGGACAGGCAGGAGTACCTTACATGGACTGCTTCATCACAATGTTCCGCTGAACTGCTGCTACTGACCTGCCGCCGAATCAGGCCGGCACTGACCAGCAACCGAGCACAGCATCCACGACAAGGGCCCGTACGCCTGTCCGTAGCCTTGCTGCCCCCCTGGTGAAAACCGTGGACGGGAACAAGGGGTACGGCGAAAACAAGGAAACAACCAGATGACAACCGCATCTGCGGCCACTGCGCCGCAGCAGAACCGCCTGAGTGACTACCTACGCCCGGAGGCAGCCCGCATCCTCGTGATGGCCGTGCTTCTCCTGTGCTTCGTGGCCTTGCAGCTCTACGTACCCCTGCTGCTCGGCGATTTCATCGACTCGGCAGTGGAGGGCGCCCTGGCCGCGGCCCTGCGCGACATCGCAATCACCTTCCTGCTGGCCGCCGTGTTCCGGCAGTTGCTGGGCGCGGCCGCCACCTACCTGGGCGCCGACCTCGGCTGGAGGGTCACTAACACACTGCGTTTCGACCTCGCCCGGCACGCGTTCGCGCTGGACATCGACTATCACAAATCCCGGACACCCGGGGAGTTCATCGAGCGCATCGACGGCGACCTGACCGCGCTGGGCAATTTCTTCAGCCAGTTCTCCGTCCGCGTGTTCGGTGGCGTCCTGCTCGTCGCGAGCATCCTGGTGATGCTCTGGGTGATCGAACCCTGGATCGGCTTGGGCCTCACACTGGTGAGCCTGGTGGAGGTCGCCGTGGTGCTGCTCACCAGGAAACGCGCCGAAGCGGCCACGGCCCGCGAGCGGGAGAGCAGCGCCGAGCTGTTCGGATTTGTCGAGGAGCGGCTTGCCGGAATCGAGGACCTGCGGGCGAATGGGGCCGGCCCGCATGCCATGTGGCGCTTCAACGGCGTGATGCGCGACTACCGCGGGACGTCCCTGACAGCCTGGCGCTCGCGCATGGCCTCCTGGCTTGGTGCCTACGGTGCCTACGTGCTGGGTCTCATCGTCGGCATGGGCCTGGTCATCCTGTTCGTCGGCCAGGGTCGGATCAGCATCGGCACCGCCTTCGTGGTGTTCCAGTACCTGGGGATGCTGAACGAGCAGATCGAGGTGGTCTCGCAGCACATGCAGGAGCTGCAGAAGGCGAGCGCCGGGCTGACCCGCGTCCGTGAGCTGCTGCAGACGCGTTCCGCGTTGCCACCGGGAGGCACCGGCAGGCTGCCCGCCGGACCGCTGGGCCTTGACTTCGAGCGTGTCACCTTCAGCTACCCGGAGACGGGTGACATGCCGGCGCGAACCACCATGCGCGACGTGAGTTTCAGGCTCAGGCCGGGTGAGGTCCTGGGCCTGCTGGGCCGCACGGGCAGCGGCAAGACGACACTCACCAGGCTGCTCTTCCGCTTCTACGACCCCGAACAGGGGACCATCCGGCTGGCAGGCCGGCAATTACGTGACCTGGACGAGGTGTCGCTGCGCGCGTCAGTCGGTCTGGTCACCCAGGACGTGCAGCTCTTCCAGGCGACAGTCCGCGACAATCTGACCTTCTTCGACAGCGGCCATCAGGATCAGGAACTGGAAAGCCTGCTCGGCGAGCTCGGTCTGGATGATTGGCTCAGGGCGCTGCCTTCAGGACTGGACACGGTCATCGGTGCGGGAGGCAACAACCTGAGTGCCGGTGAAGGGCAGCTGCTCGCGCTGGCCAGGGTGTTCCTGAAGGATCCCGGCATAGTCGTGCTGGACGAACCGTCGTCCAGGCTCGACCCGGAAACCGAGCGCAAGCTGGAGAGGGCAGTAGACAGGCTGCTGAAGAACCGCAGCGCCATCATCATCGCGCACCGGCTGGACACCGTGGCCCGCGCCGACAGCATCCTGGTGCTGGAGGACGGCCGGGTCGCAGAGCACGGGCCGCGCGAACAGCTGGCGCGCGACGCCACGAGCCGCTACGCACGTCTGCTGGCTGCGGCCGGCAGTGGCGCCGACCTGGATGAACTGCTTGCCCGCGAGGACCTGAAGGGAGGGGCACGTTGAGCACCACCACACATACCGGCGCGGGCACCATGCGCCTCACCCGCAGGCTGCTGCGCTACCGGACGCCCCTATTCCTGCTGACCAGCTTCGTCTGGTTCCTGAACCACTCCACCCCCGTGCTCTACGGCGTGCTCGACAAGGGCCTGTTCGACGCCCTGGCGGAAGGGGCCAGCCATCCGGTCAGCCCCTGGACGTACCTGGCGCTCCTGGGAGTGCTAAACCTGGGCCGTATCGGTTTGCTTGCCGGTGGCATCCTGACGTTCAGCATCTACTGGGTCGAGCTGCAGCTGCTGCTGCGCCGCAACCTCCTGAACTGGCTGCTGCTCGCGCCGCGCGCCAGGCGTCTGCCCGACTCGCCCAGCGAAGCGGTGACGCGCTTCCGCGATGACGTCGAGGACATCAGCCGCTTCGTCGACAGCGTCGTCGATTCAGCGGGTTTCATCAGCTTCGCGGTCATCTCGCTGGTGATAATGCTCCGCATCGATGCACTGATGACGGTGGCCGTACTTGCGCCCATGCTGCTGGCGGTGCTGTTCGCCAGGGTCATCCAGGGACCTATCCGCAACGTGCGCAGGCGACTGCGCGAGGCGACCGGCCGGGTCACCGACTTCATCGGCGAGATGATGGGCGCCGTCCAGGCCATCCGGATTGCGGGCCGGGAGACCAGTGCCCTGAGCCACTTCGGGGAGCTCAACGAGACGCGCCGCAAGGCCGCGTTGCGTGACAGCCTCCTCACCGAGTCGTTCCGCAGCGTGTCGGACAACATGGTCAGCATCGCAACCGGAATCATGTTGCTGCTGGCGTCCACGCGCATCCAGTCGGGCGTCTTCACGGTCGGCGACTTCGCGCTGTTCATGGCCTACCTGCCTTATCTGACCGGCATCATGACCTTCCTGGGCAACATGCTGGTGGAGCACCGGCGGGCCGGCGTGGCCTTCGAACGCCTCGGGCGGCTGCTGGTGGACGCACCGAAGAGCCAGCTGGTCGAGCCCGTGAACCTGGAGTTGACGGGACCACCCCCGCGGCTCATGCCGAACCCGGTCCCCCGGCAGCCGCTCGAACGCCTGGAGGTCCAGGGCCTGAGCTACCGTTTCCCGGGTTCAGCAGCTGGCGTTGACGACATAGGCTTCAGCCTGGGCCGGGGCAGCATGACCGTGATTACCGGGCGGGTGGGAGCGGGGAAGACCACGCTGCTGCGGGTGCTGCTGGGACTGCTGCCCGCCGATTCCGGCAGGATCCTGTGGAACGGCGAAACCGTCTCCGACCCGGCCTCGTTCCTCGTGCCACCGCACGCCGCCTACACCTCACAGGTGCCCAGACTGTTCTCGGACACCCTGCGCGAGAACCTGGTGCTGGGACGCGCGCTGGAGGAGCCGGAACTTGACCAGGCGCTCGACCTGGCCGTGCTCAGGCGTGACCTGGACCGCCTTGACCAGGGCCTGGAAACCCAGGTAGGCAGCCGGGGCGTACGCCTTTCCGGAGGCCAGGTGCAGAGGAGCGCCGCCGCGCGCATGTTCCTGCGCGACGCGGAGCTGCTGGTGTTCGACGATCTGTCGAGTGCGCTGGATGTCGAGACCGAAGCCCGCCTGTGGAAAGGCCTGCAGGACGCGGGCGGTGCCACCTGCCTGGTGGTTTCACACCGCCGTACCGCCCTGCAGCGGGCGGACAACATCATCCTGCTTGAGGGCGGCAGGATCAGTGCCAGCGGCACCCTGGACGAGCTGCTTGAGGGGAGCAGCGAATTCCGGAACATGTGGCAGCCGGAGCCGCTGGCAGTGGCCTGACTTCAGACTTCAGCGGGCGGCCGCGGGCGCGCTTCCCTGCAGCACCACCCTGGTCCACTGCATAAGCCACTCCTGCTGGCCGGCAGCGATGACACTGGCGGCCAGCGCCGCGCCGCTGTCCCCGGGAACCTCCGCGAATTCGTGGAACTCGGGCGGCAGCGGCGTTCCCTCAACCACCGGGTAGACGAACATGGCTTCCGGAATCGCGGCCTGGACTTCGGGTGACAGCAGGAAGTCGATGAACGCCCGTGCGCCCTCCGGGTTGCTGGCGCCGGCCAGGACGCCGGCCGCCTCCACCTGACGGTAGACGCAGCCGCTGCAGAGAAGATTCGCTGTCGGCGCCGAATCCAGCGGCTCGCCCGCGAACATCACTTCCGCCGCAGGACTGCTGGCGTAGGACAGGACCACCGGCCGGTCACCGCCATAGCGGCTGAAGGCGGTGTAGTAGGCGTCCGTCCACCCGCTGGTCACCTGGACCCCGTTGTCACGCAGCTCCGCCCACCACTGCAGCCAGCCTTCCTCGCCGAAATGGGCGATGGTGGCGAGCAGGAAGGCCAGGCCGGTGCTGCTCGATGCCGGGTCCTGAACCACGGTCAGCCCGCTGTATACGGGGTCGACCAGGTCTTCCAGCGTGGCCGGCAGCGGGATTCCCGCAGAGGCGAACCACTCAAGGTCCAGGTTGAATGCCACCCAGCCGACGTCGATGGGTGTGACCAGATGTTCGTCCGAGAGGTGGTACTCGGGGGGCACCCCACTGAGCAGCGGCGACTCGTACGCTTCGAAGACCGAGGCCTCGGCGGCGCGCTGCAGCAGACTGCCGTCCACGCCGAACAGCACGTCGGCGACGGGTCTGCCCGCCAGCAGGATCGCGCGGTTGACTACTTCTCCGGCGTCGCCCGCAGGAAGGAGCCGGACGGGATAGCCGGTATGGGCCGTGAACCCGGCCAGCAGCTCCGCCGGCAGGTCGAATGAGGCGTGCGTCAGTACCCGGACGGGTTGCTGCGCCCACGTGGCACCGAAAGTACAGAGAATAAGGATTGTCAGGAACTTTTTCATGGTCTCCTCCTGTCACACGGCAGGGGCGACCCCAGGCAAGGCTTGTCCACGCTTCCTCCGTCCGTGCTAGCGGCGTCAGGTTCTAGGGTCTGATCTCAGCCGGCTGCTCACGCAAGCCAGGCACCCCTGGTGACACGACCATCATAGCCGGCGGCGGCCCGGCCAAGGAGTCAGCGAATCACCACGTCCTGCCGCGGATTGACATCCGGCAGGCGCCACCAGCTGAGGATTACGGTGGCCAGGAAGATGAGCGCACCGATGACGAACACTGCCTGGTAGCTGAACAGCGAGGCGATGCCCACGGCGACCAGTGGCGCCACCGCCCTGGCGGCCGACATTACCGAATTGTCCAGACCGAAAGCGCTGCCGATCTCGTCTTCCGCCGCGTATGAGGCGATGAGTGCACTCAGGGCCGGCATCAGGCCACCGGTGGCGAAGCCTGACACCGCGTTCAGGATCAGCAGTTGCCAGCCCTCGGTGACGAACGCCATCGCCAGGTAGCTGAGTGCGGACACCAGGCCGGAGATGACGAGGATGCGCTTGTGTCCCGTGCGGTCACCCAGCCTGCCGAGCCAGAGTGAAGACACTGTGCCGGTTGCGCTGGAAACGCCGATCACCAGGCCCGTGAAGGTGCTGAGGCCCTGGCTGCCCACCATGATCAGCGGAATGAACAGCGGCAGGATGGGCACGAGGAGGCCCCGTCCGAGGCTGGAGGTGAAGCGGGCGATGAAGGTGGTGGGCATTCCACGCTTGGCGAGCAGGCTGCGCCAGCCGCCCAGGATTGACTTGCGTTCGTCCCGGGGCACAGGGGTGAACCTCTCGCGCACCCCGAAGACGACCAGGATGCCGCCGACAAACAGCAGCGCACCGGTGACGACGAACGACACAGCGTAGCCGTACTGGTCCGCCAGGATCCCGCCCATCAGCGGACCCAGGGCGACGCCGCCCCAGTTGGCCGTCTGCAGCAGGCTCATCACGTAGCCGGTCCGGTTCCGCGGCGCAAGCGACGCCGCCAGCGCGTTGCCGGCGCTGACGGTGCCGGCAACGATTCCCTGGATGGCGCGCAGCAGCACCAGCTGCTCGGCGTTGCTGACGAATCCCATCAGCGTGACCACCAGGGCCGCTCCCAGCATGGCGCGGACCAGCATGGGCTTGCGGCCGTAACGGTCAGCCACCGCGCCCCACAGGGGCGAGGCTATCGACATGGTCACCGCCTGCGCACTGAAAACGGCACCGGTCCAGAAAACAATGCTGATGTTGCTGACGGCACCCAGTTCGGTGACGTAATTGGGCAGGAACGGGAAGATCATGCTGAAGCCGACTGACGACAGCAACTGGGCCAGCGCCAGGATCCACAGCATCCGTTGCCAGCCTGGTGTCCCGTCCATAGCCGGACATGCTACCCCGCAGGTCGCTCGGTTATGCTCGAAAGCGCAATGTCACGGACACACGTCTACTATCTGGCACCGACAGGGCCGGGCGTCGGGCTCACCTCGGTCAGCGTGGGACTGCTGCATGCGCTGGATCAGCTGGGCATGCGCGTATCGTTCCTCAAACCGATAGCCCAACCCGGCGCCAGCGGACCGGACCGCAGCCTGCATTTCGTGCGCGTCGGCACCGACCTGGAACCACCTTCGGCACTGCCATTCCAGGCTGCCGAGGAGCTGCTGCGGCAGGGCAAGGAGTCGCTGCTGCTGGAGGAAGTGATGGCCCGCTACCAGCAGGTGGCCAGGGACGCGGATGTGGTCGTGGTGGAGGGCGTGGCCGACCTGCACGATGCGCTGAGCGTCGAACACCTGAACACTGCCATGGCCAGCGCACTGAACGCCGAAGTGATCCTGGTGGGAGCGCTGGGGCATGGCAGCCTGCAGGAATTCTGCCAGCGGCTGGAACTCAGCAGCGCGCTGTACGGCGGTCCGGAGTCGGAGCGGGTGCTGGGCTGCATCGTCAACCGCCTCGGTGCGCCGCGCGAGGTGTTCGGCGCCAACCGCAGCCTGCAGGAGGCGACCGGGCCGGCCCCGGATGCGGAAACTCTGCTTGCCTCCTGCCCCCTGTTCAGCCGGGGCTTCCGCCTGCTGGGCGCGATCCCCTGGCAGCGTGACCTGGTTTCACCACGCGTGCTTGACGTGGTGGGGCAGTTCGGCGCGCGCGTTCTGCATGAAGGCGAGCTCGCGAGCCGCCGCGTGGTCGACGTCTCACTGGTGGCCCGCTCCGTGGCCAACATGACCGGCCGCCTGCGGCCCGGTGCTCTCCTGGTCACCCCCGGCGACCGTGACGACATCATTCTCGCTGCCTGCATGGCCGCACTAAACGGCACGCCCCTGGCAGGGCTGCTGCTCACCGGCGGCATCGCCCCTGACGAGCGGATCATGGAGCTGTGCCGCGCTGCACTCGACACCGGCCTGCCCGTCCTGGCTGTCGACACGGACTCGTTCGCCACCGCCGCCAAGGCCGCCAACCTGAACGTGGAAGTGCCGCTTGACGATCTGGAGCGGCTCGAGAAGGTCCGCAGCGTTGTCGCCCTGCACCTGGACGTGACCTGGCTCCGGGATCACGCCCTGTCGGGGGAGGGTATAGCGCCGCGACTTTCGCCAGCGGCATTCATGTACCGCCTGGTGAGCCGGGCGCGCGAGGCGAACAAGCGCATCGTCCTGCCGGAAGGCACCGAACCGCGCACCGTGCGGGCCGCCATCGAATGTGTCGAACGCGGAATCGCCCGTTGTGTCCTGCTGGGCGCACCCGCCGAGGTGGAGCGTGTGGCCGGGGTGCAGGGGCTCGAGGTGCCGGAAGGACTCGAGGCCATCGATCCGGAGCCCATCCGCTTCAGGTACGTACCCGCCCTGGTGGAGATGCGGCAGGCCCGGGGCATGACTGTCCCCGTGGCTCAGGAGCAACTGCAGGACGACATCGTGCTGGGCACGATGATGCTGGCACTTGACGAGGTGGACGGACTGGTCTCCGGCGCCCTGAACACCACCGCCAACACGCTGCGGCCCGCGCTGCAGCTGATAAGGACCGCCGAACACGCCAGGCTCGTGTCCAGCGTCTTCTTCATGTGCCTGCCCGAGCAGGTGCTGGTTTACGGCGACTGCGCCGTGAACCCGGATCCGGATGCTGAGGAACTGGCTGACATCGCCATTCAGAGCGCCGATTCGGCTGAGCTGTTCGGCATCACCCCGCGGGTAGCGATGATCTCCTACAGCACCGGCGTCTCCGGTTCCGGCGTGGACGTGGAGAAGGTGCGCGAGGCCACGCGCATCGCCCAGGAACGCCGGCCTGACCTGCTAATTGACGGCCCGCTGCAGTACGACGCCGCTTCGGTTGCCAGCGTCGCGAAGTCGAAGGCTCCCGGTTCCAGCGTCGCCGGCCGCGCCACGGTGCTGGTGTTCCCTGACCTGAACACCGGCAACACCACCTACAAGGCGGTGCAGCGCAGCGCCAATGTGGTGAGCGTCGGCCCGATGCTGCAGGGACTGCGCAGGCCCGTGAATGACCTCTCGCGCGGTGCGCTGGTGGACGACATCATCTACACCATCGCGCTCACCGCGATCCAGGCGCAGCAGGCAAGGGGTGGCTGACGGCAGGCGGCACGAGACCGTCAACCTGCTGGCACTTGGCGGTCTGGGCGTTGCCTGGTTCTGGAGCCGGTCCCTGGGCACGCAGCTCGTTCCCGACCAGCTGTTCCCGCTTCCCGCCAGGGCCGCCTTTGTGGTCAGTTACCTGGTCGGCACCTTCCTCGTGACGCCGGACATGGACCTGGCCAACCGCAGCGTCCGGGCCAAGCGGCACTGGGGAGTGCTCGGAATCCTCTGGGTGCCCTACGGCGCCATCTTCCGGCACCGCGGCCTGTCCCACAGCTGGTTCGCCGGGCCGCTGACGCGGCTCCTGTACCTGCTGGTCCTGGCGCTGGCCCTGATCGAGTTCATCCGGGTGCTCGGCGGCTGGCTGGGCTTCACGTTCGAACTCAGGGCCAGCGTCTACGGCCAATGGGGTTGGCTCCTGGCGGGCAGCGCGGTCGGCTACTACCTGTCTCAGTGGCTGCATCTGCTGCTGGACGGTTTTCCGGCAAGGCGGCGCAGACGCGTACGGTAAGCTGGCTGCCAAGTGGCCGCAGACCTGACCCCCAATGACGACAGACAGGGTGAAGCCGCCGAACTGCAGGACCGGCGTTCGCTGACACCAACCACCCCACGATTCGGACCGCCGGGCCCGGGAGGGAAGGGGGCTGTCGAGGTCGTCTGGAGCAACGTCTGGGTCCGCGCAGCCGTCTACGTGCTGATCGCCGTCCTGGTGCTGCTCCTGCTCTGGAACACCCGGAGTGCCTACACTTTCGCAATCACCGTGGCAGTGGTGGGTTACCTGCTGGCTTACATCCTGAATCCGGTGGTCGGGTTCCTGACGCGGCTGCGGCTGAGCAGGGGACTGGCCGTGGGCATCGTCTACATCTTCCTGGCAATATTCGTGATCATAGGTTCCTACCTCCTCGCGCAGGTGGTGGGCCAGATGGGCGAGTTCCTCAGGCTCATCCCCAGCGCCATCGAGGGACTCACCCCTCTGGTGACGGGCGTGGTCGAGTGGCTGCAGGGACTGCCGCAGGTCTTCGCCCGCTTCGGCGCCGACCCGGACACGGAATTCATGGAGGACGGTGTCGAGGTCGTCACCCCACTGGTCCAGGCCGCCCAGGACATGATCAGTGATTATCTGGCCGAGGCCGTGACAACGCTGCGCACCGTGTTCCAGCGACTGCTCGAGGGCGGCAGCGACTACCTGCTGGGTGGTGTGGTCAGCATCGTGTCAGGCGGCGTGCAGCTTTTCTTCATCCTGCTGATCAGTGCCTACTTCCTCTTCGATTTCCCGCGGTTCAGCCGCGCGGTCGTCCGTTACGTACCGGTCCGCTACCGCGAGGTCTACCTGGACGTGCGCACCAAGACGGACCGGGTGGTGGGTGGCTTCCTGCGGGGGCAGGTGCTGATAAACCTGTTCATCGGCATCACCCTGTGGGTCGGCTTCACCCTGCTGGGGGTGCCGCTGGCCCTGACGCTGGCGTTCGTGGCCGCACTGTTCAACATCGTGCCCTACCTGGGTCCCATCATCAGCAGCGTTCCCGCCGTCCTCCTGGGACTGACCGTGAGCCCCTGGACTGCAGTGGGCACACTGGCGGTCATCATTCTGGCCAACCAGCTGGAGGCGCACGTCTACGCGCCGATGGTCCTGGGTAAGACGACCAACCTGCATCCGGTGACGGTGATCCTGTCCATCCTCATCGGCGTCGCCCTGTTCGGCATACTCGGCGCCTTCATCGCAATCCCCGTGGTGGCACTCGCCAAGGTTCTGCTCGAGGACTACCTCCTGAGCACCCCCGCATTCGCCAGCGGGCATGGCCCGGAGGACGAGCCTCTGGTTAAGACCCAGCGGCGCTTGTTCCGGCGGCGCTGACGGGCACATTGAATGGCTTACGGCCATGACAAGCCTGC
>CAYMUK010000035.1:0-15483 GCA_964393655.1 uncultured bacterium
GCCAGCTCGTACACGCCGGGCATCGGGTCACGGCCACGGGCGGGCGGGAGGCTTTCAAGACGGCGCCAGCGCGCGGAGATGGGCACTGTTCAGGCTTCCAGGCCGAGTTCCCGCAGGGATTCCCTGTCGGAACGCCAGTCACGCCTTACCACCACTTCCAGCTCGAGGTAGATCTTGTGGTCAAGGAAGACTTCCAGCTGGCGCCTGGCGTTGCGGCCGATCTCACGGATCATCTTGCCGCCCTTGCCGATCACCATCGGCCGGTGGTTCATGCGCTCCACCCAGAGTTCCGCGCTTATGACTATCGGCTGGTCCTCCGAATCGGAATCACGCCACTCGGTGACCTGCACGGCGATGCTGTAGGGGAGTTCCTCGCGCAGCTGGATCATGGCGCTCTCGCGGATGAGCTCGCTGGCCCAGTCCTGGCGGGACTGGTCACTGCGGATGTTGTCCGGATAGTAGAGCGGGCCCTCCGGCATCAGGTCGAGCAGGTCCTCGCGCAGGTCGTACACCGCCTCGGGGTCGGTCATGGCCGAGATCATGATGGCGCGGCGGACCTCGTGCAGGTCCCGGTACAGGTCCAGCGCCTCCTCCGGGTACTTGGCGGCGTCGACCTTGTTGCCGATTAGCCAGACGGGTGTCGCAGGGTCGATACCGGACAGCAGCCTCGCCACCTCGCGGTCTTCCTCTCCTGGCGGCCGGCGCAGGTCGACCACCCAGAGGATTGCCTCCACGTCGACCAGGGCGCCGCGAACCTGCCGGTGCATGTACTCGTCGAGCTGCGTGGCCGATTTGCTGCGGTGGTAGCCGGGGGTGTCAACGAACACCACCTGGGTCTTGCCACGTGTGTAGATGCCGCGTACACCGCGCCTTGTAGTCTGGGGCTTCGGGGTGATGGGCGAAACCTTCACGCCCAGCAGGGTGTTGAGCAGGGTGGACTTGCCGGTGTTGGGCTTGCCCATAATCGCCACGAAGCCCGAGCGCGACGGCTCCGAGGCGGCGCTTTCATCAGTCGTAAGTGATTCATCATACGCGAGGTCATCAGACACTTTGCATCGTCTCCATTCCGCCCTTCAGGGCCAGTCAATCGTAGCAGAACTCATCCTCCAGCCACCTTGGCGCAGCCCACTGCGGCCTTGCGGGGGTAGGATTGGCAGGTCGTGACCACGAAGACCCTGAACCGTCCCCGAACCTACCTCTCCGTGCTCGTCATCCTCGGACTCACCCACCTGCTGAACGACCTTATGCAGTCGCTGATTCCGGCGGCCTACCCGATCCTGCAACAGGTGCATGCCCTGGATTTCGTGCAGATCGGCATGATCACGCTGACATTCCAGACGGCCGGTGCGTTGCTGCAGCCGGTCATCGGCATGATCACCGACCGCAGGCCGGCGCCGTACTCGCCGGTCGTAGGCATGATGTTCACGCTTTCAGGGCTGGTCAGCCTGGCGTTCTCCCAGAATTACCCGATGATCCTGGTTTCGGTCGCGCTGATTGGGATCGGCTCCTCGATATTCCATCCGGAGGCGACGCGGATGGCGCGTTACGCGGCGGGTGGCCGCCAGGGTCTGGCGCAGGGCATCTTCCAGGTCGGCGGTCAGGCGGGCGGGGCCCTGGGTCCCGTGCTGGCCGCACTCATCCTCGTGCCCTGGGGACAGCCGAGCCTCGCCTGGTTCGCCGTGGCCGCCCTGCTGGCCATGCTGCTGCTTGCCTGGATCGGCAGCAGGCAGAAGGAGATCAGTGCCGCCTTCACTGCACTGCGCGCAAGTACCGCCAGTGCCACGGGCGAAGTCAGGCATTCCGCGCTGACCATCGCCACCGGCATCACCGTGCTGACGCTCCTGATGTTCTCTAAGAATGCCTACAGCGAGAGTTTCCGGTCGTTCTACACGTTCTACCTGATGGAGCGTTTCAGCCTGTCCATCCCGTCGGCGCAGATGATGCTGTTCATCTTCCTCCTCGCGGCCGCGGTGGGCGTGCTCGTCGGCGGCATTGTTGGCGACAGGATCGGCCGCTACCGGGTCATCTGGATCTCCGTGCTCGGGCCACTCCCGCTCACGCTCATCCTGCCCTACGCCGACCTGTTCTGGACCGGCGTTCTGACGATCCTGATCAACCTGGTGATGGCCAGCGCCTTTGCGTCCATCCTCATCTACGCGATGGACCTGCTGCCCAACCGCATCGGGCTGATAGGTGGACTGTTCTACGGCCTGAACTTCGGCCTGGGCGGCATCGCGGCCGCCATCCTCGGAGTCCTCGCCGACAGCTACGGCGTGGAGGCCGTCTTCGTTATCTGCTCGTTCCTGCCGCTGGCCGGGCTGCTCGCCTGGTTCCTGCCGCGGATCGAGGACTCCACGGGCTGACCTGCCTGCACCCGCGAGGCAGGGTCGTCAGCGCAGCGGCGAATCAGTCGATGACCTCAAGAACCAGTGGCTGCGCGACTGCCTCACTGCCGATCCGCACAGCCGACTCCAGCAGTTGCCGTGCGGCCGCAAGCCCGCGGCCATCACGGTGCCTGACCAGCAGCAGCGGATCGCCCGCGTTCACTTCCTGACCCGGACCGGCGAGCACGCGCACGCCCACCCCGTGGTCGATCTCCTGGCCCTTGAACTGCCGGCCGCCGCCCAGGGCACCGACTGCGCGGCCGATGATGAGTGCATCCAGTTCCGCGACTACGCCGTCAGCGGGAGCCTCAAGCAGCCACTCGTCCGGAGCCAGCGGCAGGGACTCGACGCCGGCGGGGTCACCCCCCTGCGCGGCGATCCAGCGTTCGAAGCGGTGCCAGGCGGAGCCGTCATGCAACATGCCCCGCAACTCCGCGGCGGTGCGCGGGATGCCGGCGGCGGCAAGCACCTGTTCCGCCAGCAGGACGCAGAGTTCCTCCAGGTCTGAAGGCCCCTGGCCACGCAGGCAGGCGGCCGCCTCCAGCACCTCGCCGGTGTTGCCGATCTCCAGCCCCAGGGGCCGGTCCATGGCTGAGAGGACCGACCGCACTGCCAGGCCGGCGTGACTGCCGATGCGCATCATGGACTCGGCGAGCCCACGCGCGTCTGCGACCGTCTTCATGAAAGCGCCGCGCCCCACCTTCACGTCCAGCACCAGCGACCTGGCGCCGCCGGCCAGCTTCTTGCTCATGATGCTGCTGGCGATCAGCGGCAGCGAGTCCACGGTGCCCGTCGCGTCGCGCAGGGCATAGAGCAGTCCGTCCAGCGGGGCCAGGTCGCGCGACTGCCCCACGATGACCACGCCAATGCTTTCCGCCTGCTGCAGGAACTCCTCGTCCGAGAGTGAGGTCCTGAACCCGGGGATGCTCTCCAGCTTGTCCACGGTTCCGCCGGTGTGGCCCAGACCCCGGCCGCTCATCTTCGCGACTGTGGCGCCGGCCTCGGCCAGCAGTGGGCCCAGGATCAGGCTTGTCTTGTCGCCTACCCCGCCGGTCGAGTGCTTGTCGACAGGATGGGGCAAGGCCTCAAGGTCGAGCATGTCCCCGGAACTGGCCATGGCGAGAGTCAGGTCGGCGGTCTCCCTGTCGGTCATTCCGGAGAAGCACACCGCCATCAGCCAGGCGGCCACCTGGTAATCGGGAGTGGCGCCTTCCTGGTAGGAAGCCAGGAACCCCTGCAGGTGTTCGGCGCTGTGCGTCTCGCCGCGGCGTTTGGCCAGGATGAAGTCAACAGGATTCATGTTCGGCAATTGTATCCGGCCGGCGCGTTCAGCCCGCGAGAAGCTCCCGGGCGACTGTGGCCTCATCCCACGGGAGCGTCTCCGTCTGGCGCTCCAGCGTACGTTCCACGCCCTTGCCCGCCAGCAGCACCAGGTCACCGGGTTGTGCTGCCTCGAGCGCCAGCCCGATTGCGCGCCGCCGGTCCGGTTCCAGCAGCACCTGGCCGTGCGCCGCCCCCGCCTCCGCCGCATGAGCCTGAAGCTGCTCAAGGATTGCGGCCGTGTCCTCGCTCCGTGAATCCTCTTCGGTGAAGATCACCAGCCCGGCACCCGCCACCGCGGCGCGTGCCAGCGGAGCCCGCTTGCCATGGTCCCGCTCCCCGGCGGCGCCGATGACCAGAATCACCCGGCCGGCGGTCACGTTCCTGAGAGCGGCGAGTGCCTTCTGCAGGGCCGGTCCCGTGTGGGCGAAGTCCACGATCACACTGAACGGCTCTGCCTGCACGAGCTGCATGCGTCCCGGCACGCCGCCGAAGCTGCCGAGTTGCGGCACGGCGGTCTCCGCGCTAACCCCCAGTTCAGCGGCGGCGGCCAGCGCGGCCAGCGCGTTCTGCACGTTGAATTCCCCGAGCAGCGGCAGGCTGGCCTCAAACGTGCGGCCTCCGGCATGAACGTTGAAGGTCATACCTGCCGGTAATTGACGGATATCGCTGGCCCACCAGTCTGCCCGGCTGTCAAGCCCGTAGCTCACATGGCCGGTTGCGGCCTCGGCGAACCGCGGGTAGTACGGATCGTCCCGGTTCAGCACTGCCTTGCCCGCCCGTTCGACCAGAGTGCGCTTGGCCAGCAGGTAATTCTCCATGCTGCCGTGCCAGTCAAGGTGCTCCTCGGTCAGGTTGGTCCAGACAGCGAGCGAGTACCGGACGCCTGCCAGCCGGTGCCTGTCGAGGGCGTGGGAGCTTGATTCAAGGACGGCGTGCGTGCTGCCGGCCGCCACTGCCGCAGCCAGGTAGGCCTGCACCTCGGGGGCTTCCGGTGTCGTGAAATGGCCGTCAGGCTCCAGTTCAGAGCGGCCGTCATGTACCTCGGCAGTGCTGATGAGTGCGGTGCGGTAGCGGGTAGCAAGCAGGTGCCTGAGCAGGAACGAGGTGGAGGTCTTGCCGTCTGTGCCCGTTACACCCACCACCTTGAGCTTGTGGGATGGTTCGTGCAGCAGGACGGATGAAAGCGGGCCGGTGGCGGCCTCGGCATCAGCCACCAGTACGACCGGCAGGGGTGAGTCGGCGAGCAGGGGCGAGTCCTCGGCCACCACCGCAACGGCGCCCAGCCTGGCCGCCTCGCCCAGCAGCCGGCGGCCGTCGAACCTGGCGCCGGCGCGTGCCACGAACAGGGATCCCGGCACTGCCCGGCGGTGATCCTGGACCACACCGCTGATTTGCGGATCCGGCCCGGACCACTCCAGGCCCAGGGCCTTTTGCAGCAGCTCGCCCAGTCTCACAGCAGCGGCGCGGACAGGCCGTGCCGTTCGAGCAGCTCGAACACGTGCTGCCTGTCGGCCTCGTCGTGGACGAAGTCCAGGTTGCTGCTCCTGATTACCAGCACCTTGCTGGCGTCAAAGCCCGCGACCCACTCCTCGTACAGCCCCTGCAGCTGCAGCAGGTACTCGTCACTTATGGCCGCCTCGTAGCCCCGTCCGCGCAGGCGGATCTGCTGCCGGAGCTTGCCCAGATCGGCCTGCAGGTACACGAGGAGGTCGGGCGGGCGCAGTGCCAGGGACACGGCCTCGAACAACTGCCAGTAGCTGCTGAAATCGCGGTCGTTCATGACGCCCTGGCGGTGCAGATTGGTGGCGAAGACGGCGGCATCCTCGTAAACGGTCCGGTCCTGCACCACGTGCTCCCCGGGATTCACCTGCGCCAGGTGCTGCTTGAGCCGCCTGGCCAGGAAGAAAATCTGCGAATGGAAACCGTACAGGTCCATGCGCTCGTAAAAATCCGCCAGATAAGGGTTCTCGTCAACCGCCTCGTACACGGGTTGCAGGCCGTAACGGGCGGACAGCAGGCCAGTAAGGCTGGATTTGCCGGAACCGATGTTGCCGGCGATGGCTACATACATTCTTCTCTCCTGAACCGCCCCTGGAACAGCCGGTCAGTGGCTGTTCCGCACGTACTGGCGGCCGACCCGACGGGTCAGCGAAGTCAGGATATCGTACGCGTTCGTCAGCGCGGCCTCGCCGAGTTCATCCGCGCCGGGACCACGTCCGCCAACAAGGGTCACGAGTTCACCTGGCTGCACTTCCATGTCGCCGGCGTCGAGCAACAGCTGGTCCATGGCCACGCGGCCGCGAAGCTCCAGCCGCACGCCGTGCAGCGATGCCCACGATTTGTTCGACAGCAGCCGGCGATAACCATCCGCGTAGCCGCAGCGAACCGTCAGTATGTTCGTGTCCTTTTCCGCGGTCCACAGGTGGTTGTAGCCCAAGCCCTGCCCCGCGGGGATGCGCTTCACCTGGGTCACGGGTGCCAGCAGGGTCATGGCCCGGCGCAGGTCGTTCTCAATGGGGTGAGGCGAACTTGCCGGCGAGTAGCCATAGATGAGGATGCCGGGGCGAACCATGTTGCCGCCTGCTTCCTGTACCCGCAAGATGCCGGCCGAGTTGCTGATGTGACGGTACTGCGGCTCGATGCCGGCGGTCCTTAGCTCCTGAACGGCCTGCAGGAACCGTTCCTGCTGCCTGAGTGTCAGTTCGGAATCGTTTTCGGCTGCCGCGAAGTGACTGAAGATCCCCTCAACCACGAGACCTGCCCGCTCGGCCGCTTCGGCAAGCTGGGCCGCGTCTCCAGGTAGAACGCCCAGCCGTCCCAGACCGGTGTCAACCTTCAGGTGCACCCTCGTGCCCCGGGGCACCCTGCCGTACTGCAGCCGGTCCAGGGTGGCGAAATCGGCGAGCGTGAAAACGGTATGGGCTGGCACCAGCTCATCAAGGCGTTCCATGGGCGGAGTCAACATCAGCAGGTTGGCGGTCACGCCGGCATTGCGCAGTTCGAGGAGCTCCATGGCGGTGGCAACGGCGAACCATTCGACCCCCGCCTCGACCAGCGCGCGAACCGTGCGCACCGCGCCATGCCCATAGGCGTCAGCCTTGACGGCAGGCATCACCAGCGTGCCTGGCTTAAGCAGACGTTGCACTGACGCCAGGTTCGACGTCAGTGCATTCAGGTCCACTACTGCTGTTGCCATCGCCTCAGGCTAACGCATGCCGGGTGGCACGTCTGGAGCAGCGGGTACAACTTCAGCGCGCGGCGTCCGAACGGCTGTTACGGCGTTCCACGAACTTGAGCAGCGATGCCGCCGCCAGGGTGAGGCCGATGTAGATGATGGCCACCGTGTTGTAGCCGGGAAAATACTCGAAAGTCCTGGAGGTGAACTCGCGGCCGCGCTGGGTGATTTCGCGCAGCGACAGGAGCGACAGCAGCGAGGTGTCCTTCAGCATCGCGATGAACTCATTGCCCAGTGGCGGGATGACTATCCGCAGGGCCTGCGGCAGGATTATGTAGCGCGCAGTCTGGGCGCCGTTCAGGCCCAGGCTTCTGGCTGCCTCGATCTGGCCGTGTGCCACCGCCTGGATTCCTGCCCTGAATATCTCCGCCATGTACGCAGCGTAGCCCAGCGAGATGGCGATGACACCACGGGTCAGCCGGTCGGGTTCCACCAGTCCGCCGGAGAGATCACGGATTGCGCCCTGCACGGGGAAGCCGATGTAGAGGATTATCACGAGCATGGGGATTCCGCGGATCGTGTCGACGTACAGCTCGGCGAAGATGGACAGCGGGTGCTTGTTGCTCTGCCAGCCGGCGAAGATGAGGACGCCGAGAATGGCGGCCAGCACCCCCAGGAACATGGCCGGCATGCTGGAATCGCGTGGCAGGAAACCGGTCTCCCAGAGCAAGGGCAGGCCGGCGGGCGCCAGGTCCCGCGGCATGAAGGCGGCGGTAACCACCCCATCCTCAAGGCGCTGCACGGCAGCTTCCGGCGTCGTGACGGCCCTGATGCTCCTGGTGGGCAATTCCGCCTCCGACCAGGTGCCCTGTTGCACGCGGCTTATCAGGTTCTGCGGTGTGCCCTGGACAATAGCGACCAGGCCTTCGGGGTCACCGACCAGCACGTAGTCGGCCTGTGGCCTGCTGAAGAACCAGAGGGAACCGAGGATGAGCGCCAGCCAGATCAGCAGGTTGTTGCGCATCGTCGTCTTGCCGGGCTTGAGCAGCAGGATGCCCGCCAGTGCCAGACCCAGGATCGCCGCCACGATGTAGGCGAGCACCGTGACGAGCAGGGTGGTGCCGACCCCGGGCAGGATGAACTCCAGGGCGTCCAGGTAGCTGTCCGAACCCAGGAACAGCAGTATGACGAAGGGCACCGCCGCCAGCAGCACAAGATAACCAGGGCGGATGCCCTTCAGCACCCGCCACCGGTCACCTGTCGTCGGGGCGCGGCCCCTTACGGTTTTTGGATTCTCAGTCGACAAACCACTTCTGGACGAGACCGTCCAGGGTGCCGTCCGCACGGATCTGCTCGAGGCCTGCGTTCAGCGCGTCAACCAGCTCGCTGCCTTCCTGCACTGCGAAGCCGAGTTCCTCACCCGACTCGACGCTTGACACAGCCACTGCCAGCTCGCCGGCGTAGGTTGCCACGAAGGCGTCCGCGATGACGTTGTCGATCATCACGCCGTCCACGTCGCCGTTCAGCAGTGCCTGGATTGCGGCGTTGAAGTCGTCGTAAAGCTGGACGCGGTCCCGTCCGACCAGGTCCTCCGCGGTCATGGCGTTGGTGGTGCCGGTCTGGGCGCCCAGGGTAAGGCTGCTGTCGTCACCGGTGAAGTCGACGAGAGTGTAGTCCTCGTCTGCCACGCGGGTGGTGATCGCCTGGTCCACCACGAAGTAGGGCTCCGTGAAGTCGACAACCTCGTCGCGTTCGGCGGTGATGGTCACGCCGGAGGCGACCGCGTCGAATTCACCTGCAGCCAGCGCGGGGAAGATGCCGTCCCAGGCAGTGGTGATGAACTCGGCGACGCAGTTCACGCGCTCGCAGATGGCATTGAACACGTCGACATCGAAGCCGACGATGACGCCGTTCTCGTCCACTGTCTCGAATGGCGGATAGGTGGTGTCCGAACCGATACGGATGGTGGCGCCACCAAGGTCCTGGGCAAAGGACATGGCGAACATTGCAACCACCAGGGTGGTAATCAGTTTCTTCATGACTGGCTCCCTCTGTTTCCTGGTCTGTGTTTCTTCTGCGTCTTTCAGGATAGCGCATCATGGACGCCAGCGGCAAGACCGGTCGCCTGGCCGCTGCGTGCGAGAATTGGGCCGTGACCGGCCCTCCGCCCGATTTGGACGCCAAGCTGGAAGTCCGCAACCCCGACCTTGGTCAGCATGCCGCGCGCAAACTGGCGGAGGTGGGGCTCAAAACCTACCGGGACCTGCTGAACAACTACCCCAGGCGCCACGAGGACCGGCGGCAGTTGCCGTCATATGCCGCGCTGCCCGGACTTGAACGCGCCACCATCGCCGGCACGGTGCGCAGCCGCAACCTGATCAGGAGCCGGCGCGGGCTGAAGGTGATGCGGGCCACCCTGGCCAACAGCCGTGGTGAGACAGTCACAGCTGTGTGGTTCAACCAGCCGTGGCTGGAGAAGCAGCTCTTCCCGGGCCAGCGGCTGGTGGTGACAGGCACCGTCAAGCTGCGCGGCAGCCGCGCGGAGCTGGTCGTGCAGGACTTCGAGGTGGACGACGACACCGAGTCGCTGTCCACGGGTCGCATAACGCCGGTGTACCAGAGCACCCAGGGACTCAGCCAGTCCTACCTGAGACGGGCGGCCTGGCGCCTGCTTGAAGCACTTCCCGTCATAAGGGATCACCTGCCGCGCAGCCTTCTTACGCGCTACTCGCTCGTGAGCCTGGACACGGCACTCCGCGGCATTCACTTCGCCACGGACGAAGCCGTTCTTGGCGCGGCGACCCGGCGCCTGAAGTTCGACGAGTTCCTGTTCCTGGAACTGAGGGTGCTGCTGAACCGGGCGGTCGAGGCGGACGGCAGGGCGATGAACGTGGACACCGCCGCGCTCCTGGACTACGAGGCCTCGCTGCCCTTTCCGCTCACTGCCGCTCAGCAGCGCGTCATCGGCGAAATAGTGGCGGACCTGGCCAAAGAGCGCAGGATGGCCAGACTGCTGCAGGGCGACGTGGGCAGCGGCAAGACGGCGGTGGCGGCGGCGGCGGTCGTGGCCACCGCCAGCGCCGGCCTGCAGGCGGCCCTGATGGCGCCGACCGAGATCCTGGCCCGGCAGCACCATGCCGGGCTGAAGCCGCTGCTCTTCCCGCTCGGCCTGAGCAGCGAACTGCTGACCGGATCGATGACGGCCAGGGAGAGGCGTGAGGCACTGCAGCGCGTGGAGTCGGGCGCTGCCGACCTGGTGGTGGGCACACACGCCCTGATCCAGGAAGGCGTAGCCTTCCGCGATCTGGGCCTGGCCGTCATAGACGAGGAGCACCGCTTCGGCGTGGAGCAGCGTCGCCGGCTGGCCGGCCGCCGCGCGGATGTCCTGGTCATGAGCGCCACCCCAATCCCGCGGTCACTGGCGCTCACGTACTACGGAGACCTGGACCTGTCCGTGCTGGACGAGCTGCCGCCGGGACGCACCCCGGTGACCACCCGGCTCGTCGCGGCCGCCAGGCGCCGTGATGCCTACGTTTTCGCCTGGGAGCAGATCCGCGAAGGACGCCAGGTGTTCGTGGTCACGCCGCTCGTGGAGGACAGCGAGGCCCTGGATGAGATCGTTTCCAGCGAAGGCATGTTCAGGGACCTCCAGGTGCTCATGCCCGAGGGTTGCCGCATAGGCCTCCTGCATGGCCGCATGGCACAGACCGAGAAGGATTCCGTGATGGATGCGTTCCGCAACCACGAGCTGGACCTGCTGGTGTCCACCACCGTGATCGAGGTCGGCGTCGATGTGCCGAACGCCAGTGTCATGGTCATAGAGAACGCGGAGCGTTTCGGACTTTCGCAATTGCACCAGCTGCGGGGCCGGGTCGGTCGCGGCGCCGCGCGCAGCCACTGCCTGCTCATCGCCGGCGACGCCTCCCGCAAGACGCGGGCGCGGCTGGAAACGGTCGTGGCGACCAGCGACGGCCATGTCATCGCCGAGAAGGACCTGGAGTTGCGCGGGCCGGGGGAGCTTAGGGGCACCCGCCAGTCTGGCCTGCCGGACCTGCTGCTCGGCGACCTGACAACGGACCTGGAGCTTATCGAGCAGTCACGCGAACTCGCCCAGCTGATGCTTGACGCCGACCCGCGGCTCGACGCGCCCTGGGCCGCCCGCCTGAAACTCGAACTGCAGCGGCGCGTGGCGGCAACAGCAATACGCGAAATCGTCTGAAGGCATGCGGTTTCTCTCAGGGACATCACAGTCCGCTCTGTTAGGCTGACCTGGTGCAACGAAGTACTCTCCCACTGGTACTCTGCCTGCTCCTGACGCTTGCCGGTTGTGCGCCACGCGCGTCCGGCGACGCGACCTCGGGCCGCGTGCCGGATCTCCTGCCGCCAGCTCTCAGCCTGGGCGCCGGTGCGGCCTTAGTCACCAGTTTCGACCCCCCGGGGGCCGGGGCGCGGGTGTTGGTGAGCGCACCCGTCACCATCAGCAATCCCAACAGTTTCCCGCTGCACTTGCGCAGCCTCGATTTCAGCTACACCCTTGGCGACTCCCCCGAAATGGCGCACGGTGCTTCAGTGAGCGACACCTTCACGCTCATGCCCGGCGGCAGCAGGGAGGTAGAGCTGCAACTGGAACGGAGTCTGGTTGGTGATTCCGAACTGCTGCAGGCTGTTGCCGCAAGCTTCAGTGGCGCTGACCTCGAGTTCGGCATCAGCCTCCGGTCGGGTTACAGCAGTGCCCGCCACAGCTGGCTGAGCAGCCGGGATTACCGGCTGGCCGGCAGCGCCAGGGCAGGAGGCGGGGTGGAGTTGCCGGTGCTCACGTTGCTGAGCCCCGAGACCAGTGTCTACGACGTCCCCTCCGGCTACCCGGTGGTCAAAGTGGTGCTCCAGGTCGAAAACCCCGGAGCAGTGGGCTACCTGCTCCATGCCAAGGATCTGGTGCTGGAACTTGACGGTCAGCCCGTCGCCGAACTTGACCTGCGTCCCAGCCCGGTGGCGGCCTTCTCCACCGGCCAGCTGGCGCTGACGTTCACGCCAAGCGCGGAGCTGCTTCCGCTTGAAGCCCGCACCGCCTTGAGCGATGCACTCGCTGGCGATCCCACCGAGCTTGCTGTGAGGGGCCAACTGGCACTGGACGTGCTGGGTCTGGGCACGTTCGACATGCCCGCCGGACTGCAGCTGACGACTCGTTTACACGCGGACTGAAGCGGCGTGCTGACGGCCGGCGCAAGCGTGATATGTTGCGCCAGTGGCCAGAATTCTCGTTACGGACAAGGTGCAGCTGGGGGACCGCTACTACCCCGACATGGAAATCGATGACCGCGCTGGAATCAGCCGGCATGAACTGCTTGAGATAGTCGGCGACTACGACGCCCTGATAACCCGCAGCCGGACCCAGGTGGACGAAGAGCTCATTCGCGCCGCCACCAACATGAAGGTGCTGGGCCGCGGCGGTGTAGGCATTGACAACATCGACCTGGAGGCCGCCAGCAGACGTGGTGTGCTGGTGCTGAACGCACCGGAATCGAACAACGTCTCTGCAGCCGAACTCGCCATAGCCCTGATGCTTTCCGCCTCGCGCGGTGTCAGCCGCTCCGACCGCCTGATCCGCCAGGGTATCTGGGACCGGAAGTACCTGGGACGCGAGGTCAAGGACGCGACGCTGGGCATCATCGGAATGGGCCGCATCGGCAGCCTCGTGGCCAGGCGCGCCCAGGGGCTCGGCATGAACGTCATCGTGTTTGATCCCTACCTGTCCCGCCAGCGCCTGCAGGAGCAGCACGTTGAACTCGTGGAAAGTCTGGACGAGCTGCTGCCGCGCGCCGAATTCCTGACGGTCCACACGCCGCTGACGGAGGAGACCCGCGGGATGATCGGCAGCCGCGAGCTGGCCCTCCTGCCCCGCGGCGCCGTGGTGGTCAACGCGGCCCGGGGCGGAATCATCGACGAGGAAGCGCTGTTCGGCGCCCTTGACAGCGGGCACCTGTTCGCCGCCGGTCTGGACGTGTTCACGCTGGAGCCACCTTCGCAGGACCATCCGCTGCTGCAGCGTGAGGACGTCGTGCTCACCGCGCACCTTGGAGCGAACACCACCGAGGCGCAGGCCAGGGTCGGCGAGGAGATCCTCGAGCGGACCGTGCTGGCACTGCGCGGTGACTATTCCCGTGGGGTGGTGAACGCCCCGGCACTGTCGGCCGAAGTGATGCGCCAGCTCGGCAGGCACCTGCAGCTGGGCGAGGCGCTGGGCCGCCTGGCCGTGCAGCTGAGCGGCGGCCATCCTGACTCGCTGGAAGTGGAATTCAGCGGGAGCTTCCCGCTTGATCCTGATCCCATCGGGACCGCCGTGCTCAAGGGGTTCCTGGAACCCATCCTGAGCGAACCGCCCAATTACGTGAGCGCACCGCTCATAGCGCGTGACCGCGACATCAGCGTGTCCCGCGTCACCGCAGCCCGCGACCGCGGTTACACCAACCACGTGCTGGTCACCGTCCGCTCGAACGGCGGCGGTGCCACGGTCGGCGGCACCGTGCTGGGTGATTCCCCGCGCGTAGTCTCGATAGATGGCTTCCCCATCGAGATCAAGCCGGAGGGTGCGATGCTCATCTGCACCAACTACGACCGCCCCGGAGCGGTGGGTCGTGTCGGGACCGTGCTGGGCGAGGCTGGCGTGAACATCATCAGCATGCAGCTCTCCCGGGTGGGTGAAGACGGGCTGGCCATGTTCGCACTCACAGTCGACCGCACGCCGCCCGAGGAAGTGCTTCAGCTGCTTAAGGAAATGACAGATGTGATCCACAGCCTGCGGGTGGTGCGCCCTTGAAACAGCGCCTCTACGCACCGGGGCCGGTCGAGCTGCCGCCCGAGGTCCTGGCCGCGCTGGCCAGACCCGTGCAGCATCACAGGACGCCCGCCTTCCTTGAACTGCAGGAGCGGGTGGCCGTCCGCCTGGCAGAGGTGTTCCTGGTACCGGGCGAGGACGTGATCACGCTGGCCGCGAGCGGCAGTGGCGGCCTGGAGGCGGCCCTGCTGGCGTCGGTTCCCGCGGGCTCGGAAGTGCTGGCCATCAACGCCGGCAAGTTCGGTGAACGCTGGGTGCAGATTGCCGGGAGCCACGGTTACCGGGTGGTCGAACTCCGGTTCGATTGGGGGCGGGCGGCCGATCCAGCGCTGCTGGCGGAGACTCTGGCGGCGCACACGGGGGTGCGGGCCGTCCTGGCAACGCACAGTGAGACTTCGACCGGCGTGCTGCACGATGTGGCAGGACTCGCGGCGGCTGCCCGGGAAGTGAATCCCGAAGTGCTGTTCCTGGTCGACGCTGTCACCAGCCTGGCGGCAGCCGAGCTCAGGCCGCATAGCTGGCAGCTTGACGCCGTCATTTCCGGTTCCCAGAAGGGTCTGCTTACGCCCCCCGGTCTGGCATTCGTCTGGCTGTCAGGACGCGCCTGGGCTGCAGGTGGCGGCCCGCGGGGTTTTTACCTGGATCTGCACAGGTACCGGGACGGACGCACGCCGGTCACGCCCGCGACCAGCCTGATCGTGGCGCTGGATGTGGCGCTCGGCCTGCTGCTTGAGGAAGGCCTGCAGAATGTCTGGGCGCGCAGGCAGCGCCTTACCGACCTGCTGGTGGCAGGCGCGCTGGAGCTCGGTTTCAGTGTCTTTGCCGAACGCCCCACACCCGCCGTGGCGGCACTCAAGGTGCCGGAGGGGGTAAGTGGCCGGGCGCTGGTTAAGGACCTGGCCGCCCAGGGAATAACCATCGCCGGCGGCCAGGACCACGTGGCGGACCTGATAATCAGGCCCTCCCTGCTGGGTCACGCCGATGAACTGGATGTTGAGCTCCTCCTGGCCGCCCTGAAGAAGGCGCTCGCCCGCCACTGAGGGCGGGCCCCGGAGTCAGGCGGATGGACGCCTGCAGGTGACCACCATGTGGGTGGAACGTTCAGTGAACCTGCTGCGATCAAAACCGCCGAAGAACCGGATCTGGCCGAATCCGGCCGCGCGCAGCGCCCTCTCCAGCTCGAACTTCTGCCAGTAACGCTGGCGCAGGCTCAGCTGCCGGCGCCTCACGAAGCCCGAGCTGTCTACGGAATCCAGCTGGTAGTGGCTTACTATCACCTGCGCGAGGGGATCATGTTCCTGGCGCAGCAACACCTGACCGCCGGGTCCCGCGACATGCGACCACTCCGGCACCACCCGCAGCACGCCCGTGGGACCGAAGCGCGGTACGTACAGGTCCAGCGCGAAGAGTCCCCCGGGCTCAAGGGCGTCGAGTGCGCCGGCCAGAGTCGCGTCCTGGTCATCGAGTGTGTACAGGTGCATGAGCACGTTGAAGGGGGCCAGCACCAGCCCGAAGGATCCGGCTGCGAGTCCCAGTGACCCGAGTTGCCTTATGTCACCCTGCAGCAGTCGGACCGAGGGGTCCAGCCGGCCGCGGGCCCGTTCGATCATGGCCGCTGACAGTTCCACGCCGGTGACCCGCTGGCCTGCGCGGTTGAGCGCTCCGGTCAGCCTGCCGGTGCCGGCGCCGAGTTCGAGTACCGGTCCGGCTTCGTCAGCGGCGAGCGCCAGGTAGTGGGGCACGTCGTCCCGGTAGGACTCGTACTG
>CAYMUK010000036.1:0-15405 GCA_964393655.1 uncultured bacterium
CTGGCTGCGAAGAGCGGCCACGGCCGGGTCTTCAATGCCCTCACGAACATGGGTCGGCGCTTCGTTCAGTAGCGCGACATCAAGGTCGCAAACCAGTTCGCCGTGCCAATGGAGGCGGTAGCGGCCGTGCTCAGCAACCTCGCCGATATCGACCACGTCCAGTTCCCACTTGGCCAGCAGGTCGAACAGTTCCTGTTCCCGACCAGGCACGGGCACCAGAATCATGCGTTCCTGGCTCTCCGAGAGCACGAGTTCCCAGGGTTGCATGCCGTCCTCGCGGGTGGGGACGCGATCAAGCTGGATGTCAACTCCCAGGCCCGCGCGGTAGGCCATTTCGCAGGTACTGGATACAAGTCCGGCGGCGCCCATGTCCTGCACACCGGCGACAAGGCCGCTGGCAATGGCTTCAAGGGTGGCCTCCAGGAGGAGCTTCTCCATGAAGGGATCGCCGACCTGTACTGCAGGACGGTCTTCCGCGCTCTCCCCGGTAAGCTCCGCGCTGGCGAAGACGGCGCCACCGGTGCCGTCGCGGCCGGTCCTGCTGCCGACATATATGACGCGGTTGCCGGGAGCCCCAAGCGTTCCGGTCGCCAGGTCCTCGTGACGCATCAGGCCCAGCGCCATCACGTTGACGAGTGGATTCTCGGCGAAGCTGGGGTGGAACGTTATCTCGCCGCCGACCGTCGGCACGCCGACAGCGTTGCCGTAATGTGAAATCCCGTCGACGACGCCGCGGAGCAGGAAGCGCGTGCGCTCGGACTCGACCTCTCCGAAACGCAGGCTGTTCAGTACCGCGAACGGGCGGGCGCCCATCGCGAAGATGTCGCGCAGGATGCCCCCGACCCCGGTCGCTGCGCCCTGGACGGGCTCGACTGCCGATGGGTGGTTGTGACTCTCGACTTTGAATGCAACCGCCCAGCCTTCGCCGATGTCGACAACGCCGGCGTTCTCGCCGGGGCCTTGCAGGACCTGCGGACCCGTGGTCGGGAAGTTCCGCAGCAGCGGCCGGCTGTTCTTGTAGCTGCAGTGCTCGGACCACATTGCCCCGATGATGGCAGCTTCGAGCTCAACCAGCGGGCGGCCTTCACGGCGCTCGGCTTCGGCCCACTCGACGTCGGTCAGTCCGAATTCCGCGGCGCGACCACGGAGGTCCGACGGGTTCACGACGCCGCTCCGGAGCCAAGCGGACCCTGCAGCAGGGGCATGCCGTCGCTGCTGCCGAGCAGGTCGGTGAGTGCGCGTTCCGGGTGCGGCATCATGCCCACGACGTTGCCGGCGCGGTTGCTGATGCCAGCGATGCCGCGCAGGCTGCCGTTCGGGTTCGAGCCCTGATAGCGCAGGACCACGCGACCCTCGTCCTCGAGCTCGTCCAGGGTGGCCTCGTCGGCGTAGTAACGGCCTTCGCCGTGGGCTATCGGGAGCCTGAGCTCCCGGCCCGCCAGCTGCCGGGTGAACGCAGTCGCAGCGGATTCGACGCGCACGCTCACGGTGCGGTTTATGAAGTGCAGGTTTTCGTTGCGGAGCAGCGCTCCGGGCAGCATGCCGGCTTCGGTGAGCACCTGGAAGCCGTTGCAAACGCCCAGTACGGCCACTCCCCGGTCGGCCGCGGCGCGCACAGCGTTCATGACGGGACTGCGCGCGGCAATGGCACCGCCGCGCAGGTGGTCGCCGTAACTGAAGCCGCCGGGAAGCATGATCAGGTCGACGTCGGGAACGTTCGTGTCAGCGTGCCAGACGGTGGTGGTTTGGTAGCCGGCGTCGCTCAAGCCATGGAATGCGTCGCTGTCGCAGTTGCTGCCGGGGAACACGATCACTGCCGCTTTCACGCCCGAAAGCCCCTCATCCGGGCACCTCGGTGAGGTCCCATTCGACGCTCTCGATGACCGGGTTGGCCAGCACCTCGCTGGCGAACGCGGACAACTGCTGCTCGACCGCGGCGCGCTCGCCGGCCATGTCGATGCGGAACTGCTTGCCCACGCGGACGCCCTTCACGGTGTCATAGCCGAGGTTGTGCAGGCTGCGTTCCACGGTCCGGCCCTGGGGATCCAGGATCGAGGTCCTTAGGGAAACATTGACGACGGCTACGAAATTCATGTCAGCACCTTCCGGAGTATGAGTCGGTAGGCGTCCTCGACGCCGCCCAGGTCGCGACGGAAACGGTCCTTGTCGAGACGCTCGCCGGATTCCGCGTCCCAGAGCCGGCTGGTGTCAGGGCTCACTTCGTCAGCCAGGAGGATTGTGCCGTCCGGCAGCCGGCCGAACTCGAACTTGATGTCGACCAGGTCGATGCCGCGGTCCAGGAAGAACTGCCGCAGGAACTGGTTGGCGCCAAGCGCCAGCGAATTCACTTCGCTCAGCTCCCGGGCGCTGGCCCAGCCCATTGCGACGGGCGTGCTCTCGCTCACCAGCGGATCGCCAAGGGCGTCAGATTTGTAGCAGTATTCAATTACGGGTGTGAGCAGGGGGTGTCCCTCGTCCAGCCCGAGCCGGCTGGCGAAGCTGCCGGCGGCCCGGTTGCGCACAATGACCTCCACCGGGATGATGGAAACGAAGCGCACGAGCTGCTCGGTGTCGGACACTTTCTCGACGAAATGGTTGGGGATTCCTGCGGCCGCCAGGAGCGGGTACAGATGCGCAGTTATCGCGTTGTTGATCGAGCCCTTTTCGGCGATTGTGCCGCGTTTCTGTGCGTTGAAAGCCGTAGCGTCGTCCTTGAATTCGATGAGGCTCAGCTCTGGCTTCGGGGTGGCCCAGACGCGCTTGGCCTTGCCCTCGTACTTCAGTTCCTGCTTTTGCATTCTGCTCCTGGTTCCTGCACGGCTGGGTGCCCCGGACGGCCCGGAGCCGCCAGAATTCTAGCACGCCCACTCCCGTCCGGGCGGCCGCGCACGGTACCCGCAAGCGGGCGGCAGCAACCTTCCGTTGTACGCTGGCAGCGATATGAAGCGAGATGAACTGGTTGCCTGGCTGGACGATTATCTTCGGATCGGCGAGTACCCCGATCCCTCTCTCAATGGGCTGCAGGTGGAGGGCGCGGATGAAGTGACCACCGTCGCCGTAGCTGTGGACAGCAGCATGTCCACGTTCGAGCAGGCGGCTGCCCTGGGCGCCCAGATGCTGATAGTGCACCACGGGCTGTTCTGGGGGGTGCCGAAGGCAATTACCGGTGCACACGGCCGGCGTGTGAGATTCCTGCTGGAGCGTGGCCTGAGCCTCTACGCGGCACACATCCCCCTGGACGCACACCGAGAGGTTGGCAACAACTGGGGCTTCGCCCGGCGCCTGGGGATGCTCGACCTGGAGGAGTTCGGTGAGTTCAAGGGCAGGCCCGTGGGCGTTAAGGGACGCCTGCCCGACGTGATGGACAGGCGCGAACTGGCGCAGATGATCGAGGCCCAGCTGGGTGAGCCTGTGATGCTGCTGGAAGGCGGCCGCCCTGAAGTCGAATCGTTGGGCATCATCAGTGGCGGGGCGGCCTGGGATGTCCTGACGGCCGCGCATCAGGGTCTGGACGCTTTCCTGACTGGCGAACCGCAACACGCCGTCTTCTACGAACCTTTCGAGAACGGCATCAACGCCATGTATGGCGGGCACTACATGACGGAAACCATAGGCGTGAACCTGCTGGGCGAGAAGCTGAAGGAAGAATTCGACCTGGATTTCAGGTTCATCTACTTGCCGACGGGACTATAGGGCGGTGCGAGGGCTGTTCCTCGTCCTGGAAGGGCCGGAGGGCGCGGGCAAGTCGACGCTGGCCGTAAGGCTGGCGAACCGCCTGCGCGAACGGTTCCAGGCGGTCGGTGGGCATGCGCCTGACGTAATCCTGACGCGTGAGCCCGGCGGCACCCCGGTCAGCGACGCCGTCCGCAGTGTCCTGCTCGACCCGGGCCAGCAGATCGCGCCACTTACTGAGTTCCTGCTGTATTCGGCCAGCCGTGCCCAGCATGTCGAGGATGTCATCTTGCCCGCACTCGTTAGTGGCGCCATCGTTGTCTGCGACAGGTTTGCAGCTTCAAGCGTCGCCTATCAGGGTGCCGGGCGTGGGCTTGACCTGGAGTTCGTAAGGTCCCTCAATGCGCGGGTTGCGGCAGGCTGCGAACCGGATCTGACAGTACTGCTGGACGTGGACGCGGGGACAGGGCTGCAGCGAATCGCGAACCGCGGCCAGACCGACCGGCTGGAACGCGCCGACCGCGCCTTCCACGAACGGGTGGCTGCTTCCTTCCGCAGGCAGGCGGCCGAGGGCGGCTGGCAGGTGGTGGACGGGTCCCAACCCGCTGCCGCAGTTGAAGCCCAGGTAATGGAACGGGTAGGAAGGCTCGTGGACGCATGGCTCGCTCACTGACCGTCAGCCTGTCGGTACTGATTCTCCTGCTGCTGGGAGCATGCCGCGCGCAGGAGGCAGGAATCCGGGTCCTGGAGCGGATTCCGCACCAGACCGACGCATTCACTCAAGGACTCGTCTTCCAGGAGGGTCGCCTGTTCGAGAGCACCGGCTTGCGCGGCGAGTCCAGCCTGCGCGAGGTCGATCCCGGGACCGGCGACATAATCCGGCAGGTCGCGCTGGAAGACCACTATTTCGGCGAGGGCCTGGCCGCGGTGGGCGACAGTCTGGTCATGCTTACCTGGCAGGAAGGCACCGCATTCGTTTTCGAGCGCGACACCTTCACACTGACCGATACTTTTGCCTACTCGGGTGAGGGCTGGGGCCTATGCTTCGACGGCAGCAGCCTGGTCATGTCGGACGGCAGCTCGACACTGCAGTATCGTGATCCCGAGACGTTCGAAGTCAGGAAAACGGTTGACGTCGTGCGGCCCGACGGCCGGCCACTTCCCCTGTTGAACGAACTCGAGTGCGTGGCTGGTCACGTCTATGCCAACGTGTTCACCACCACCTACATCGTCCGTATTGATGAAGGCGGCCAGGTGGGTGCCATCTACGACCTGGCGAGTCTGCTCACCGCGGCGGAGTGGGCGTCACTGGGCCCGGAAGCGGTGCTTAACGGCATCGCCTTCAATGAGGCCACCGGCAATTTCCTGGTTACAGGAAAGCTGTGGCCATGGATGTTCGAAATTCAGATTTACTGACCCGCCGGGTCGGGACCTTTGGCCAGAAGCCACTCAGGCAATGCGGTACCGCTGCAGCCAGCCACGCCCTGCGGCTCTAGTCAGCGCTGCTGGCCGCCGGGCGGGCAGTGCTTGCCGGCGCAGCGGGCGCAGGGGTGCTGGCCGCTGCTGCAGCGGGCGCAGCCGTATCAGTTGCGGGCTTGCCGGTGTCTGAGGACGCCTCGCCGGACGCGGAGCCGCCATCAGCAGCAGCGCCAGCGGGGGCGGTTGCGGATGAAGCACCAGCATTGCTGCTGCGGGAGTCGGTGACGTAGAAGCCTGAGCCCTTGAAGGCGATGCCTACGGGCTGGATGACCCTGCGTACCGGATCACCGGTCTTGGGGTCAACCGTCAGCGCGTCATCCGTCATGCGCTGCTGCACCTCGAAAGTCTCACCTGAAACCAGATTCCTGTAAACGTAAACCGGCATTGCTCCTCCACTTGCACATGAAGAAACGCCACATCGTGGCGCCCCAGTCCGGAGTTTACCACTCGGGTATCATGCTTGGCATGTCACGACACACACGTTTGCCAGGGCCGGCAACACCCTCACCATGGCACGCCTGAGCGTCATAGGCGCAGGCGCCTGGGGCACCACGATCGCCCAGCTGCTGGCGGGCAACGGTCACCAGGTATCGCTGTGGACCAGGAGCCAGGAGCACGCCGCCGAGATGAGCGGCAGCAGACGCAACGCCAGGCGGCTTTCGGGCATCAGGCTGCACGAAAAGCTGCAGTTCAGCAGTGATCCCGAAGCAAGCACGGACGGTACCGAGGCGGCCTTCGTGGCCGTGCCCAGCAGGTATGTGACAGAGGTGTTGCAGCAGTTCCCTCAGCTGCCCGCTCTTGTCTCCTGCATCAAAGGCTTCGGCCCGGAGGGACTTGAGCGCATGACGCAGGTGCTCGGACGCATCAAGCCGGGCGCCGACCTGGCTGCCCTTTCGGGCCCGAACCTCGCGGCCGAGATCGCCGCCGGCAAGCCAGCTGCAGCCGTGGTCGCCGACGAAGGTGGCCTCTCCCGCCTGGGCGTCCGGGTCCAGTCGTGGCTGCAGTGCGCCACCTTCCGGGTCTACACCAGCGATGACCTGGCCGGCGTGGAGACGGGCGGCGCCATCAAGAACGTAATAGCCCTGGCGGCCGGCATCTGTGAAGGGCTGGAGCTGGGCGACAACACCAAGGCCACAATCATCACGCGCGGACTGCATGAATTGGTCCGGCTCGGCGACCTGCTGGGCGGCAGGCGCGACACCTTCTATGGATTGTCCGGGCTGGGTGACATGATAGCCACCTGCGCGGGACCACAGTCGCGCAATTTTTCCGCCGGCAGCCGCATCGCCAGGGGCGAGGACCTGGCTGCGCTGGAAGCGGAAGGACTGACTGCTGAAGGTGTTGGTACCGTGCAGCGTGTCATGGCTTACGCCAACGAGCATTCGATCGACCTGCCCATCTGCCGGGAGGTGCACGCGGTAATCTTTGAGCGAAAGGCACCGGCAGCTGCCATCAGGTCGCTGATGGAACGCAGCAGCAAGCCGGAGACCAAGGTTTAGTGACCACAGGACATTGAGGGCGCCCCTTCCCAAGGTGCGGACCCGGTTATCCAGAGGATGCGAATGACGGAACAGATGGCAATCGAGGCGCGGGGCCTGAGCAAGCGTTACGGACGGTCGATGGCCGTGAGTGACGTGAGTTTCCAGGTGCCTCGCGGACAGATAACCGGCTTCCTGGGGCCGAACGGTGCGGGCAAGACCACCACTTTGCGGATGATCGCAGGGCTGATCAAGCCCAGCGCCGGCAGCAGCCGCCTGCTCGGCAGCAGCGTGCCCGGGCCGGCACTGCTGCAGGTGGGCACCATGATCGAGGAGCCCAGCTTCTACCCCTACATGAGCGGCCGCCGCAACCTCGAGCATTCGGCGACACTGCACGGGGGCGTAGCGCGCGAGCGCATCCAGGAGGTTCTCGAGTTCGTGCACATGGACAAGGCGGCGGACAAGAAGGTCGGCGCCTACTCCCAGGGCATGCGGCAACGCCTGGGACTCGCCAGGGCAATTCTCTGGGAACCGCAGGTGCTGCTGCTGGACGAACCTACCAACGGGCTGGACCCGGTCGGAATCGCGGAAATCCGGGAAAGTCTGCGGCTGATTGCCAGCCAGGGCGTCACCATCCTTATCAGCTCCCACATCCTGGCGGAACTGGAGAAGCTGGTGGAGCGGGTGCTGGTTATCGAACGCGGCAAGATGCTGTTCGACGGGCCACTGTCGACGCTGGTGCGGCAGATCGAGCAGAACATCGTGAAGTACAGGATAAGGAGCAGCTCACCGGAGCAGCTGCAGGCCGCCCTGGAACGGCTGAACCTGCCGGCAGAACCGCAGTCGGGCGGCTGGGTCACAACGTCCGTACCGGCGGAGACGGCCGCCGACGTGCTCAAGTCCCTGGTGCAGGCCGACGTCAGCATCCTGGAGGCCGTGCAGGAACAGGAGAGCCTGGAGCACGCCTACCTGCGGCTCCTGCGCGAGGATGGGAGGCCGGCATGACCGCGGTCATGAACGTGATCAGGGCCGAGCTGCTGAAGGTGTTCAGCAAGCGCCGCACCTATGTGCTGGCCGGGCTCTACTGGGTGCTCATGCCCATCGTGCTGCTCCTTGTGGGCAGAATCATCCTCGCCAACCTGGGCGGCTCGTTCCTGGAGGACGAGGGCGTGGCCGTCAGCGGCATCATGCACGGGGTCGCGTCACCGTTCGGGATGACCCGGCTGGCCCTGCTTGGCCCCGCCTACATGAGCCCCAGCTTCTACATGATCATCGTCGCCCTGTTCGCGGCCCTGCTGATCGGCGAGGAGCGCAGCCAGAACATGTGGAAGACCACACTGGTGGCGCAACCGAGCCGCACGGCTGTCTACTGGGGCAAGTTCCTGGTCGCGTGGCTGGCGTTCGCCGTGCTGGTGGCGGGCGCGATGCTGTTCAACTTCCTCTTCGGCGCCCTGGGCACCACGTTCCTGGGGACCGACTTCACAGGCGATTGGCTGACTCTGTTCCAGGCCGGGGGACTGCAGGTGCTCTTCGCACCCGCAGCGATTGCCTTCGCGTTCCTGCTTGTGTTCCTGCTGCGCAACGTCGCGCTGGGCATGGTCACCATCTTCTTCCTGCCGGCACTGCTGGAAGGCCTGTACACGGCGTACGCCGGCCTCGTCGGTTTCCAGCCGCTTACGCGCTTCAACGCCATATTCCAGGTACTGAACCTGCAGCAGACGATGGAGAACCTGCCCCGCTACTTCTTCACCACCAACCTGTACGCACCGTCGCGGGGACTGGGAACCGATTTGCTGAACCAACTCGGGGCGGGCGCGCCCATGGGCCAGAACCCGCTGGCAGGACTCATGGGCGGCAACCTGACGCTGCTGCATTCAGGACTCGTGATGGGTGGCTACTTCCTGGTCTTCGGACTGCTCGGCTGGTGGCTGTTCCTGCGGCGCGACGTGGCCTGAGCCGTAAACAGACTCCCGGCCACCTAGCCGGCTTCGAGCTCCCTGTCGGTCGAAGTTTCCTCAGCGCCGTCAGGCTCTTCGCCAGCCCCGGCTTCCTTCGCGGCAGCCCGCTTCAACTGATGCCGGCTGCCGTTCTTGTCGCGGTACATGCGGCGGTCGGCGCTGGCTGACAGGGCCTCGAACGAGGTGCCGTCCTCCGGGAAGAATGCTATGCCCAGGCTTGTGGCCACCGCAAGGCTGTGTTCGCCCAGACTGATGGGCCTGCTGATCGCAGAGCGCAGCCGCTCACCAATCGCGTGGGCCGCGTCTTTGTCACCGGTGTCCAGCAGCACGGCGAATTCGTCCCCGCCCAGCCTGGCGACTGCCTCGCCGGGCCGCAGGCTGTTCCGCAGGCGCTGCGCCACAATCTTCAGGACCTCGTCCCCGGTCTCGTGCCCGTGTGAGTCGTTGATCTGCTTGAAGCCGTTCAGGTCCAGGTAGATGAGTGCCATGCCGGTGTTGCGCTGGCGATGGCGCCAGAACTGGCTCTTAAGCAGGCGCCTGTTGCCGATGCCGGTCAGGTCGTCGACGTTCATCATGCGGACGGCTTCGACCAGCACCGACTTGCGCTTGTCGATGGAGCTCATCATCACGATGAGGCGGCCGTCAGTCGGGATGGCGGTGACAGCGAACCAGCCGGGCGCGGCTTTCCCGCCGCCATTCATGGGCAGAAGCTGCTCGAATTCGTCTGCGACTCCGCGTTGCAGCACACGCTCGTAGCGCCCGAGGATGCCGCGTTGCCGAAAAACCGGGTGAATCTCGCTCAGGTTCCGGCCCAGCAACTCCTCTTCAGCCAGGCCCGCCACTTCCAGCATGCGTGGGTTGGCGGCCAGCACCTCGAAGTCGCGCAGGGCTCCATCATCGTCAGTGACCGGCAGGAGCACCAGCACTCCGGCCGGCAGGTGCTGGAAGACGGCATCCCACAGGGCGGAACTGCGCAGCATCCTCTTCATGTCCCGGCGTCAGTCCTTCGCCACTGGCGCGTCATCGTAAGCGGACCAGTCGCTCCAGGAACCTGCGTACAGCCGGGGCAGCCTGATTCCGGCTTCGTCAATGGCCAGCAGGTCAAGGGCGGCGCTGACCCCGGAACCGCAGTAGGCGATGGCCCCGGATGCTTCGGCTACATCACTGTAAAGTTCCCGCAGTTCCGCCGCGGGACGCAGCCGGCCCGCCTCCAGGTTTGCGGCATAGTGGTGATTCACGGCGCCAGGGATGTGCCCGGCCACTGCATCAAATTTCGCCTCGGTGCCCCGGTAGCGCTCGGGAGAGCGGGCATCCAGAAGCAGGATTGCCTCGTTGCCAAGCGCGGCCAGCGTTTCATCACGCGTAGCCAGCATCTCGGGGCGCACCTGCGGGACGAACACGGCTGGCTGCGGCTCTGCGGGCTCGGTACTCACGGGGTGGCCGGCGGCCTGCCACGCGCTGAAGCCACCGTCCAGCACCTTGACGGCATCGAAGCCAAGGTAGCGGAGCATCCACCAGACCCGCGCCGCGAACATTCCGGTCTCGTCGTCGTAGACGACCACCCGGCTGTCCTGGGCTATGCCGGCGGCACCGAACACATCGGTCATCCGCTCCAGCGTGGGCAGCGGGTGCCTTCCTCCGTGACGTTCCACCGGTCCCGACAGATCGACAGCCAGATCGAGGTGCACGGCCCCGGGAATGTGCCCGGCAAGCCAGGCGGCCCGGCCCGCGGTAGCGTCCGTAAGGTCGTACCGGGCATCGATGATGCATAGGTCGGGATCGCCCAACTGTCCGCGGAGCTCATCCGGGCTCAGCAGATTCTTCACGTCTTCACTCTAGCAGACGGGAGTGGCCGGCGCGGGGCTTAGAATGTGGGCATGAGGCACGTGGACAGCCCCCGGAACGCGGAGATCAAGGCATTGCTGAAGCTGAAGGACAGGCGGCACCGGGACCGCGAAGGGCTGTTCCTGATCGAGGGCAGGCGCGAGGTCACCCGGGCGGTGCAGGCCAACGTGCGACTCAGGACGCTCTACGTGTGTCCGGCACTGCCTGCCCCCGCCGGCATGAAGCAACTCATCTCCGAACTCGGGCTGGTCGGCACGGAAACCGTCGAGCTTTCCGAAGCGGCGTTCACCCGGCTCAGCATGCGCGAGAACCCGGACGGGGTCCTGGCACTCGCGGAGACCTGGGCACTGGAACCCGGCGACATCGACCTGCCACCCGCGCCGCTGCTGCTGGTTGTCGACGGACTGGAGAAACCGGGGAATCTGGGTGCCCTGCTGCGCACCGCTGATTCCGCGGGTGCCGATGCCGTGTTCGTCACCGGTGGCGGAACCGACCTGTTCAACCCGAACGTTGTCCGTGCCAGCATGGGCAGCCTGTTCGCCCGGCCTGTCGCGATGGTGGAGCAGGACAAGCTGCTTGAGTGGCTCAAGCGGCGCGGCTTCAGGTTGTTCGCGACCAGCCCTGCAGCCCACCTCAGCTACTGGGAGGCCGACCTGACGGGTGGCTGCGCAATCCTGCTGGGAACCGAGCACGAGGGTCTCGGCATGTCCTGGATCGAAGGTGCTGACGAGCTGCTGATGGTCCCGATGCACGGCATGGCTGACAGCCTGAACGTGGCGACCACCGGCGCGCTTCTCCTGTACGAGGCCCTGCGGCAACGCTCCGTGGCGAAAGGATCCTGAGCAACCCCACCGGACTGAGCGCCGCTTGCGGAAGCAGGCCAGAAGACCACAGGGCTATACTTGCTGCAGCCGGCTGCCGGCATACCTGAAAATCAAAGCGGTACGAGGGAGTTTGACAACATGATCAAGGGATTCCTGGAATTCATCAACCGTGGCAATGTCATCGACCTGGCGGTGGCCGTCATCATCGGTGCCGCTTTTGGGGCGATCACCACTTCACTGGTGGACCAGGTGATCATGCCGGTCATCGGCATGCTGATAGGCGGGGTGGATTTCTCCGAGTTCGGGATCATCCTCAACAACGCGTCGGCGTACAGCAGCGTCAGCGAGGCTGTCGCGGACGGTGCTCCGGTCATCCAGATCGGCGCGTTCCTGAACACCGTAGTCAACTTCCTGATAATCGCCTTTGTCGTCTACATGGTCGTGCGCGGCTACACCAGCATGCAGGACAGGCTGCGCCGCAAGGAGGAAGCGAAGCCGGCGGCCCCGCCGGTCCCCGGCAACGAGGAGATCCTGCTTGCGGAGATCCGCGATCTGCTGCGCGAGCGCAACCTGGGCAACAGCTGAGCCAACGCTCAGTTGAGAATCACGAACTCCAGGCGCGCCGGTCCACCACGGTAGACCGGTTCGCTTGTCAGCACCCCGACGACAACGCGGCCGGCCAGCCGGTCAAGCTGGGCGAGGAACGCGTCCTCACTCTCACTGAAAACCGGCGCTTCCTGCGAGAAATACCCGGCATTGGTCAGGCGACTGCGCGTGCTGCGCATCAGGTCCAGCAGGCCGCCGCGCACGTCGCTCTGACTTGTCGGCTGGTCGAAACTGCCCAGGTGCAGAATCCTGCTGCCCAGCAGCTCGCCGGCGCCCAGGACCCTGGTGTTCTCCCAGGCTTCGATGGAAACCTCGACGGTCGATGAGCGCAGCTGGTTCTTTGGTGAGATCAGCGCCACCACCAGCTCGACCTCGGACTGGGCAACCAGGTTGGCCAGGCTGTCGAACTGTTCCGTGGACAGCTGCACCGTGCCGGCACCGATCCGGGCGGTCACCTCGTTGGCGGCACGTACGAAGGCAGCGAGTTCCGTCCGGGCGCTCGCCAGGTCAGGCGCCTGGACGCGACCGGAGTAGATCAGGTCATCAGTCCGGTAGGCCAGCTCCCCCGCGGCGATCTGCTCGAACTCGTCCTGCAGTTCGCTCAGGCGGCGGCTCGAGTCCTCCATCGTCAGCTCCAGGACGGAGAGGTTGACCTCCAGTTCCTGAACGCGGGCGTTGCTCTCCTCGAAGCGCTGGCGGAGATTCTCGTTCACCTCGCCGAGCAGCGCGTTCTGCTCGAGCAACCGGTCGTTGCCCTGCGCCAGCTCGTCATTCAGCACTCCCAGTGCCTCGTTCTCGCCTTGCAACAGGTCGTTCTGCGCACGCAGCTGTGCGGACTGCTCTTCCAGCTCCCGCACCTGCGTACCGAGTTCGCCTATCAGGCCTTCGAGTTCGATAGTGTCCTGCTCGAGCGCCTGAACGTCCTGCCGGGCCCGCGCGGCCTCGTTCTCAGCCATCGTCTGGCGCTGGCTGGCCTGCTCCAGCTGCTGCTGCGCCATCTGCAGGTTCACCTGGAGCTCAGAGAGCGTGCCGGTCATGTCCACCATGTTGGCCTGCAGTTCGAGCAGCTCGGCCTCCAGGAAACGCTGCTCGGACAGCATCGCGTCGAGCGCCACGGCGGCCTGCTCCACTTCCTCCTGTGCGGCGTCGCGCTGCACGGTCACAGATTCCAGGTCCCCGCGGGCCTCTTCCAGCTCGGCGGCGCCGTCCTCCAGGTCGCGTTCCAGGTCGCGCACCATGGCCTGCAGCACCCGCTGCTCGGCCTGCAGATCGGTCAGCTCACGGGCGGCCTGCTGCGCGTTGAGCAGCGTCGCGGTGGCGTTGCGGTTCGCCAGGGCCAGCACGACCAGCGTGGTCAGCATGATGAGGATGCCTGCCCCGACGCCGACTATCTGGCCGGTCAGGCGCGGGCGGGCGCCAAACAGGCTCAGCCGGTGCCGGCCGACGAAGGTGCCGAGCCGGTCCCCGGCGAAGGCGATGACGCCGGCCAGGACGACAAGCAGCAATACCAGCCAGAGGATGCTCATATGCTCCTAGCAGCTCCGGTCCGGTTCAGATGTGGAAGTCCGCACCCAGGTAGTAGTTGCGCACGTCTTCATCCTGTGCGAACTCCTCCGGTGTTCCGTCGAAACGGACCGTGCCGTCGAACATCAGGGCAACCCGGTCCGCGATGGCCAGGGTTTCACGGACACTGTGATCGGTCAGCAGTACCCCCAGGCCCCGGCGTTCACGCAGGTCACGGATGAGCAGCTGGATCTCGCGGATGGACTTGGGGTCCACGCCCGTGAACGGCTCGTCCAGCAGGATATAGGCGGGGTCGGTGGTCAGGCTGCGGGCAATCTCGAGGCGACGCCGTTCGCCGCCTGAGAGCGTATCGGCGCGGCTGCCGGCCAGCTCGGAGAGTCCGAATTCAGCCAGCAGGCTGTGGGCGCGCTCCAGGCGTTCCTGACGGCTGAGCTTCTGGAATTCCAGGATGGCAAGCAGGTTGTCAAGCACGCTCATGCGCCTGAAGGCGCTTGGCTCCTGCGCCAGGTAGCCGAGCCCCTGGCCCGCACGCCTGTGCATGGGCCAGTTGGTCACATCGGTGCCGTCAAGCAGGATCCTGCCGGCGTTGGGGCGCACGAAGCCAACCATCATGTAGAAACTGGTCGTCTTCCCCGCCCCGTTCGGTCCCAGCAAGGCGACTATCTCGCCGCGGTTCAGGCTCAGGTCGACACCCTTGACCACCTGACGGCGGCCGTAGCGACGCGTCAGCCCCCGGGCGACAAGGCCCGCCCCACGTCCCGCATCGGTGATGACCGTCTGGGTACGCGGCAGGCTCCTGGTCACGGCTGTGCTTGCGTCAGTGATGCCGTTCATGGGTGGTCATCCTAGCATGGGGCGGCGCCTGGTCTCTGGCCGCCCCACGGGCAGGATTTCAGCCTTCCAGAGCCAGCAGGAAGGGTTCCTCGACAGCCTGGCAGATCCAGCGCAGGAAGCGGGCTGCCGCCGCACCGTCAATCAGCCGGTGGTCGTAGGTCAGGGCGAGCGGCATCATGAGGCGCGGCTTAAACTCGCCTGAAGCCTTGTCGTACACCTGCTCCATGACGCTGCGGGAGACGCCCAGAATGGCGACTTCCGGCGGGCTCACGATCGGCGTGAAGCCGGTGCCGCCGATGCCACCCAGGTTGCTAACGCTGAAGTTGCCGCCCTGCATCTCCTCGAGTGAGAGCTTGCGGTCGCGGGCCTTCTCGGCCAGCTCGGCCAGCTCGGCGGACAGCTCCGTCACGTTCTTGCGGTCGGCGTCGCGGATCACCGGCACCAGCAGGCCGGCGTCGGTGTCGACTGCCACCGTGATGTTCACGTAGTCCTTGTAGATGACTTCCTGGGTCTCGACGTCCAGTGACGCGTTGAAATCCGGGAACCGGCGCAGCGCCGCCGCAGCGATCTTCACGAGGATTGCGGTCGGCGTGAGTTTGGTGCCGGCTGCCTCGGCGCGCGGCTGGTAGCGCTTGCGCAGCGCCTCGAGTTCCGTGGTGTCCGCCTTGTCGAAGTGGGTGACCATCGGCACGGTGGCCCAGGCGGTGCTCATGGAGCGCACGGTGGCCTTGCGGATGCCGCTCATCGGCTCCCGGCGCACCTCGCCCCAACGGCTGAAGTCCGGCAACTTGAAGGCCGGAACAGCAGCTGCCGGCACGCCCGCGGGTTCGGCCGTCAGGTCGGCTGCAGAGATCCGGCCGAGTATGCCGCTTCCCTGCACCTGCCTCAGGTCGATGCCGCGCTCACGGGCCATGCGCCTGACGCTGGGGGCGGCGGGAATTGTCCCGCCGCCAGCCGGCGTGGAAGTGTCCTGGGCGGGAACTGAAGGTTCAGCCGGTGCGCCTGTGACGGGTGCCGCGGGCTGTTCCGGGGCAGCGTCGGCCTCGTCCCCGGCGGCCGGTTCAGCGGCTGGTGCCTCGGCGGGAGGTGCCTCCTCCGCAGCAGCGGCGCCCTCATCGACTGTCAGGATTACCTGACCGATGGCAGCCTCGGCACCGGCAGTCACGTTGACAGAGACGACCTTGC